>JBJXFY010000248.1:0-9077 GCA_046155815.1 Limisphaerales bacterium
CCGGCGTATGACGCCGGCGACGAGGCATTCCCCGAGGTCAAGCCGGGTGCGGACGAGCATGCCCTCGTCTGCGCCGTGCTGGGCGCGGACTTCCAAGGCCGCCCCGGCGGTGTCCAGCAGGAGCACCGAGGCCACCCGGGCGCGCAGCAGCCCGCACGCCTCGCGCGTCACGAGGCGCAGCAGGTCGTCGAGGCCGAGCGCGGTGTTCATCCGCCGCGCCGTGCTGACGAGCGAGGCGAGGAGCCGTGCCTTGAGCCGTGCCTGCTCGAAGAGCCAGGTGTTGCGGATGACCAGCTCGGCCTGCCGTGCCAGCGCCGCGAGCACCGCCTGGTCCTCCTCGGTGAAGGCGTCGGGCCGGTCGCTGTCCACGTTCAGCGCGCCGTGCACCTCGTCGCCGACGGCCAGGGGCACGGCGAGCTCGGAGGCCACGTCGGGCCGGAGCATCCGGTAGCGGCGGTCGCGACGCACGTCGCCCACGCGGGCGGGGCGGCCGTGCTTGGCCACCCAGCCGGTGATCCCCTCGCCGAGGCGGACGCGGAAGCCCGCCGCTTCCGGTGGCAGGCCGGACGCGGCCTCGATCTCGAGGAGTCCGGTGTTGGGGTTCACCAGCGCCACCGAGCCGCTGCCTGCGCGCGTGAGCCGCACGGCCTCGCGCACGATGAGCCGCAGCGCCTCCGCCGGCTCGAGCGTCGAGTGGATCGTCGCGCCGACCTGGGCCAGCAGTTCGAGGCGGCGGCAGCGTTCGCGCAGGGCGCGGGCCTCGGCGCGCAAGGCCTCGGGTTCGCCGGCGGGGCCGCTCATCGCGCGCGGAGGATCAGCGCCACGCCGAGCGCGGTGAAGGCCGCGTTGGGCAGCCATGCGGCCAGCCACGGCGGCAGGTGCCCGCCCGTACCGAACGCCAGCGCGAACTGCGCGGCCACGAAGTAGGCGAAGCAGATGAAGATGCTTGAGGCCACGCCGAGGAACACGCCGCGCCGGCCGGAGCCCGCGCCCAGCGGCAACGCGAGGAACACCACCACCAGGCTCGTCCACCCGCCCGCCAGCGCCTCGTGGAACTTCGTGGCCAGCCACCGGTCGTCCTTCGGGTTCAGCGCCCCGTGCAGCCGGCGGTAGTCGAGGATCTCCCGCATCGAGAGCTGCGCCTTCCGCACCTCGCGCACCGAGCCAAGGATGCGGCTGATCTTCACCTCGCTGCGGATCAGCTCGGGCGTCTCGGGAAACGCCGTGACCACCAGCCGGTTCGTCGCGAACTGCTCCGGCACCGCGCTGCCCGGCGGGTAGGTCAGCCGGAGCGCGCGCTCGAACACCCATGCCCCATCCTCCCACCCCGCCCGCGCCGCGATCAGTTCCTCCCGCTCGCCCGTCGGCCCCGGCCAGGTGATGTGCGGGCCGACCATCGCCGCCGTGGGGACGTGGAACCGCTCGATGGTCCACACCCGTCCGCCGCCGGCGCTGTGGAAGTTCAGCTTCTCCCGCCAGTCACGCGCCGCCTCGTCATCCCTGTCGGTACGCCGGCGGAGGACGGCCTCCGCGCGCTCGTTGGCGTCCGGCACCAGGAATTCGTTCAGTGCAAACGCGACGCCGGACAGCAGCAGACCGGTCGCGAAGTACGGCGCGCCGATGCGCCAGAGGCTCCAGCCCGCGCCGCGCATGGCGACGACTTCGTTCCAGCGCGCGTGCCGCGTGAGCGCGTAAAGCATGGCCAGCAGGAGTGACACCGGCAGCGCGATCAGCAGGTAGCCCGGCACCCGGGCCGCGTAGTAGCCGGCAATGTCCGCCGCCGTGAGCCGGCGCGCCTGCAGCTCGTCAAACTCGCCCACCAGCTCGGTGGCCAGCCAGAGCACGAGAAAACCCCCCAGGCAGCACGCGAAGGGCGTGAGCAGTTCGCGGAACAGGTAACGGTCCAGCAGCCGCACGGGGAGCCACCGTAGGGACCGGAAGGGCCAGGGGGCAAGAAGGCGCGGACGCCGCGGCGGCCAGGGCCCGCCCGGCCTCCTCCACGTCGTCGTAGGGCGGTGACGTAGCCGCGCCCGCCCTATTCCGGCTGTATGTCCACCGCCACCTGCACCTCGTGCCGGCCGCCGCCGACGATGATGCCCGATACCGGGCTCACGTCCTGAAAATCCCGGCCGACGGCCAGCGTGATGTGCTCGAAGTCCGGCATCAGGTCGTTCGTCGGGTCGTAGTCCACCCAGCCGTAGCCGGGACAGTACACGGCGAACCATGCATGCGTGGCGTCCGCCCCCACCAGCCGCGCCGTCCCCGGGCCGCGGCGCGTGTGGACGTAGCCGCTCACGTAGCGCGCCGGCAGCCCGAGCGAGCGCAGGCAGCCCAGGGCCAGGTGGGTGAAGTCCTGGCAGACGCCTCGCCGCCGCTCCAGCACCTCCGCCACCGGCGTGGCCACCGTGGTTACGCCCGGCTCGTAGGCGAACTCGGCGTGGATGCGTGACGTGAGTTCACGCACCCCCTCGAGCAGCGGCCGGCCCGCGGGGAAGCTCCTGGCCGCATAGGACTCCAGCTCCACCGAGCAGACAACCTGCGGCGAGTCAAAGAGGTGCTGCTGCGCCTCCAGCTCCGTCTCCGCCACCACCCCGCGGAACCGCGCCGCCACCGCGTCCCATGCCGGCGCCCGCTCCGCCGCGGGCGGCAGGGCGGGTTCAAGGCGGACGCGGGCGGACGCGGAAATCTCGAGCCGGCGGTGGAGCTGCTGCACGCTGAACACGCAGACCTCGTTGCCGAAGAAGTCCCGCCGCGCCGTGCGCACGGCCGGTTCCGGCTCGATGACCAGCTGGAATTCCTCCAGGACCTGCTCCGTGCCGGCGCGAGGCTCGAGCCGCGCCGCGTGGTGTGAGATCGTCACCGGCTCCGAGTACTCGTAGACCGTGCGGTGGGTGAGGCGGTAGATCATGGCGGGGGCGGCTCAGATGGCGCCGGGCAGGGCCGGGGTCTCGCCGGCCCCGGCGCGGGCGATGGTGGCGTGCGCGAAGTAGACGAGCGCGAGCTGGTCCGAGAGCCGCGGCAGGGCCGCCGCCGCGTCGCGCAGCACACCGCGCATCGTCGAGCGGCGCGGCGTCGCCTGGCTGAGCTCCGTGGGGTCGGCGAGGCGCAGCCGGGTGAGCGTCTCCAGCATCAGGCGCTCCGCGGGCCCCGGCAGGGCGCTCTGGCCCGCGCCGGGAAGCTGCGCGAAGTGCGCCGCCATCGTCTCGAACTGGAAGAGCAGCGAGCGCGGGTTGCGGTCGTCCAGCGTGAGCAGGTCCACCACCGCGGCGAGGTGGGGCACCAGGTTGTACCGGGAGCGGTAGGTGATGCTGCTGTCGCCCGCCTCGAGCAGCATGTCGAGCAGGCCGGTGTCGTGCGGGTCCGGGGCGGCCAGCGCACGGTCCAGCAGCGTGGCCAGGAACAGGGCGCGTTCGAGCCGGTGGCCGAGGTCGAGGAAGCGCCAGCTCTGGGCGCGGGTGACGTTCTCGTTGGCCAGTCCGTTCACCGCGGCCAGCGTCACCAGCAGCTGGTTCAGCAGCGGCAGCGCCAGCGCCATCTCCGGCCCACCCGGCGCGGGTGGCCGCGTGAGCGGCTCGCCCAGCGATGAAAGGAGCCGGCTCATGTCGGACGAAAGCCGGTCGCGCACCAGCAGCGAGAGGCGGCGGAGCTGGTCCGCGATGTGGCGCAGGCTGCCGGGCAGGGCGGGATCGAAGACGAAGCGCGACCAGCCCAGCTCGGCCACGCCGGCCCGGGGGTCGTCCTCGCGGGCCGGCGCGGTGAGGCCGAAGGCCGCAAGGGTGTCGAGGATCGGCTGGGCCGTGGCGGGCACGGCCGCGCCGTTCGCGGTGGTGAGCCGCAGCAGGGTGCGCAGGAAGCGCGCCGTGGCCTCGGCGCGCTCCACGTAGCGCCCGAGCCAGAAGAGGTTGCTGGCAACGCGGCTGGGGAGGTTGTTGCCCACGCGCCGGAGCTGCTCCGGACGGCTGGGCGCCTGCAGCCGGGTGGTGGGCTCGACCGGCGCAGTACTCAGCACCCAGGTATCCTTGGACACGCCGCCCCGCTGCATCGAGACCGCGTGCGACTTCTCGCTGGCGGACACGCGCGTCAGGCCGCCGGGCAGCACCCGGTACGTGCCGCCCGCCGCCACCACGAAGACGCGCACCGCCACCGGCCGCGGGCCCAGGCCGGTCCCGTCCCACGATGGCGCCGCACTCAGCTCCACCTCCTCCTGCGCGAGGTACAGGTGCGGCTGGAAGCGGATGCGGTCGCGGAGCGCCGCGCGTTCCGCCGCGCCGAGCCGCTCGCCGAAGATCACTGGCACGTCGGCGCGCGGCCAGGCGGGCTTCACCACCAGCCGGCCGACGTTCTCCAGGACGTAGTTCAGCGGGTCGTTTTGGCCGCACCACCACGTCGCCACCGAGGGCAGGCGCAGTTCCTCGCCCAGCAGGTCGCGGCTCAGCCCCGGCAGGAAGCCCATCAGCGCCGCACCCTGTGCGAGGCCGCTGCCGAGCGCGTTGGCCACGGCGACGTGCCCCGCCCGCGCCGCCTGCATCAGGCCGGGAACGCCGAGCAGCGACTCGTTGCGCAGCTCCAGCGGATCGCAGAAGTCGTCGTCCACGCGGCGCAGGATCACGTGCACCGGCTCCAGCCCGCCCAGCGTCTTGAGGACGACGCGGTCGTCGCGCACCAGCAGGTCCTCGCCCTCGACCAGCGAGTAGCCCAGGTAGCGCGCGAGGCAGACGTGCTCGAAGTAGGTCTCGTTGGACGGCCCCGGCGTGAGCACGACCACGCGCGGACTTGCGACGCGCGGGGCCAGTGCGGCCAGCGAGTCGCGCAGTTCGTTGAAGAACGCCGCCAGCCGGACCACCTGGCTGGCACGGAAGGCCCGGGGCAGCAGCCGCGAGACGACGAGCCGGTTCTCCAGCGCGTAGCCCGGCCCGGTCGGCACCTGCGTCCGGTCCGAGAGCACCCACCAGCGGCCGTCCGGCGCGCGCGCGAGGTCCGCCGCGTAAAGGTGCAGGTGGATGCCGCCCGGCGGCGTCCAGCCGTGGCACGGGCGCAGGAAGCCCGGATGTCCCAGGATCAACGGCGCGGGCAGCCGTCCCTCGCGCAGCAGCCGCTGTGGGCCGTAGGCGTCGGCAAGGATGGCGTTGAGCAGCGTCGCGCGCTGGACCAGCCCGCGTTCCAGCTCGGCCCATTCGTCGGCGGGGATGACGAAGGGCAGGGGATCGAGCTGCCACGGACGGTCCGTGCCGAGCGGGTCGCCATAGACGTTGTAGGTGACCCCGCTCTCGCGCAGCAGCCGGCCGCCCATCTCCCAGCGGCGGCGGAGCTCGGTCGGGCCGGCGGCGGCCAGCTCGCCGAGCAGCGGACGATACTGGGCCCGTGGCCGGCCGCCCTCGAGCAGCTCGTCAAACAACCCCGCCCGCGCCTCATAGCCGGCCAGCAGCCCGCCGGACGCCGCACGGGGCGCAGGGGCAGGGGCTTGGGAATCGCCGGGACGATCGTTCATCGCGCCCGGACTGTGCCGGGAGGCGGCCGCGCAGCGCCAGCCGGGAAGGGCTGGAGGCTTCACGCCCGTCGACGCGGTCCGGCTGGAGCGGGTGTGGAACCCGGGGCTTGGATTTGAGGCTTCCCCCGCGCCCGCCGCCTGCTACATCGCTGCCATGACCTCGTCCGCCCCCCTTGGCTTCCGCGCCGCGCCTGGCGCCGCCGTGTCGCCTGCGCAGGTCGCGCAGCTCGTGGCCGACGCCTGCCCGGCGAAGGACTACCGCGGCCGGCGCGTGCTGCTGATCGTACCCGACGGCACCCGCACCGCGCCCGTCGGGCTGCTGTTCCAGACGCTCTTCGCACAGCTCGGCGATGGGACGGCCGCGCTGGACGTCATGATCGCGCTCGGGACGCACCAGCCGATGAGCGAGCCGGCGATCTGCGGCCGGCTGGAGATCAGCGAGGCCGAGCGCGCCGGCCGCTACCGCCGCGTGCGCTTCCTCAACCACGAGTGGGACAACCCCGCCGCGCTGCGCGAACTCGGTGTCCTCCCCGCCGCCGAGATCAGCGCGCTCACGGAAGGCCGCTTCGCGATGGAGGTGCCGGTCCACGTGAACCGCCGGCTCTTCGACTACGACCAGCTCATCATCGTGGGCCCGGTGTTCCCGCACGAGGTCGTGGGCTTTTCCGGCGGCAACAAGTACCTGTTCCCCGGCGTCGGCGGGCCGGCGATCCTGAACTTCTTCCACTGGCTCGGCGCCGTGGTCACGAACCCGATGATCATCGGCAACAAGTGGACACCCGTCCGCCGCGTCGTGGACCGCGCCGGGGCGATGCTCACGGTGCCCAAGCTCTGCTTTGCGCTCGTCGTCCGGCCCGACCGGTCCCTCGCCGCCGCGTACGCCGGCTCGCCCGAGTCCGCGTGGGACGCCGCCAGCGAGGTCTCGCGCGAAGTCCACATCTCCCGCAAGCCGCGCCCCTTCCACACCATCCTCTCGTGCGCGCCGCCGATGTACGACGAGCTGTGGACCGGCGGGAAGGCGATGTACAAACTTGAGCCCGTGCTGGCGGATGGCGGCGAGCTGATCATCCACGCGCCGCACATCACGGAGATCAGCGCCACGCACGGCCGCGTGCTGCGCGAGGTGGGCTACCACTGCCGCGACTACTTCCTGACGCAGTGGGACCGGTACAAGGATCACCCGTGGGGCGTGCTGGCCCACAGTTGCCATGTGTACGGCCTCGGGACGTACGAGGATGGCGTCGAGACCCCGCGCGCCCGCGTCACGCTCGCCACCGGCATCCCGGAGGAACTCTGTCGCCGGATCAACCTGGGATACCGCGACCCGGAAACGATCCGGCCAGAAGACTTCGCGGACCGCGAGGCCGAAGGCGTCCTGTTCGTGCCCAGGGCCGGCGAGATGCTCTTCCACCTCGAACAGAAGCCCACTTGGGCCGGTGGGTGAAGGCGGGGCTTTCTGGAGGGAGTTCCTGGGATCCCTGACCGCCTTCCACGCGGGACGGGTTTGCAACATTTTCTCCGACCACTTTCCGCGCGGGGGACGTCCGCGGGCGGGCAGCCTGCGCCTGCGGACCGTGGAGTTTCACGCCGGGCTGGAAGCCGGCGCTCCGGCCGCCGTGCGCGTGGACCGGGCGGAGGTTCCCATGCCCGGCGCGGTCCGCTTCTACCGTGTCGCCGAGGAACGGTGGAAAGCCATCCGAGGGACTGGCTCACCGAAGAAGGTGTAGGGGACGAAGGGCGACAGGATTTGCAGGAAGCCGGTGGTGGAACGGCGTCCATTGTGGCCGGGCAGCGGCTTCACCGCCCCTGCGTTCCTTCCGTTGGCTTCTGATCAAGTCGGCTCCGTCCCGACGCTCTGGCCCAGCCAGGCGAGGTAGCGGGCCGTGCCGGCGGCAAGGGGGAGCAGGAGAATCTCCGGCGTGTCGTAGGGATGCTCCTGCAGCACCCAGCGCTCGAGGCGCGGGACGAGGCGGGCGGCGGTCTTGATGACGAGCAGCACCTCCGCGGCGGACTCGACCTTCCCCTGCCAGCGGTAATGCGATTCAAGGCCGGGCACGAGGTTCACACATGCCGCGAGCCGCGCCTCAACGAGGCCGGTGGCGAGACGGCGGGCCGTGTCGAGGTCGGGCGTGGTGACGAGCAGGAGGGCCAAGCGGTGGGCGGACTTCATCGGCGGGGGTAGTTGAGTTCTGGGGCGAAGCCGCGGAAGCAGCCTCGTGGTTTACCCGTGATTTCCCCGAGCCGGCTCCGCCAGGCCGCGCTTCGCGAGCTCGCCCAGGGTCCATTGGTATTCGGCCACCAGCTGGTCCACGACGCTGCGGGACTTGAGTTCCGGCGGCAGCAGCTCCCAGGTGTAGGTTTCCATCTCGAGGTGGCGGCACGCGCCGGGGTGCGCCGCCAGCCAGTCGAGCGCGCCGAGCAGGTGATCCGCCGTGGTGCCGAAGAGGTCCGTGGGCGGGGCGTGCAGCGGGACGTGGAAATGCACGCGCCATTCCTCGCCGGGCGGCGGCGGCAGGTGGTTGTGCAAGGCCAGCGCCGGTTCGAGATCGGCGTGGCGCGTAAGCGTGCCGTCCAGCCCGCGCACGATGACCTGGTGCAGGTAGGTGTCGTCGGCGAAGGCCCGCAGCGCCTGCCGCGCGGCGGGGTTGGGTTGCAGCTTCAGCGCCGCGCTGAGGTGCAGCTTGCTGAGGCGGATGCCGGCGCGGTGAAGACGCTCGAGCGCCTCGGCCGGGCTCTCGAACTCAACCGCGAGATGGCAGCAGTCGTAGTTGAGGCCGAGGTGCTCGCGAAGCCGCAGGTCGCCCGGCCGGTCCGCCTGAAGCTGATGGAAGAATTCCACGGCCTCAGGCGTGGTTTCAAGCGTGCAGAGCGGCTCGGGTTCGAGGCCCAGGTGCAGCGCCCGCCCGCTGCGCCGCGCCACACGCTCGATGTGCTCGATGCAGCGCCAGAGGTTCTCGCGCGCCGCCCGCAGCGCGCGGGCGTCCAGCTTGAAGCCCTTGAATGAGACCGGGACGCTGCTGACGCTGCCCTCGACGCCGGCCGGGACAAGTTCCGCCAGCAGGTCGAAGAGGAGGTTCGTGTAGTCCAGCCGCTCGCGTGTGGTCCAGTCCGGCGCATAGGCCTGCTCCTTCACGCGCGTGCCATGAAACTGGCCGTAGGGAAAGCCGTTGATGGTGAAGACATACGCCTGCTGCCGGTCGAGCCAGCGGCGGAACTCGCCCAGATGGGCCTCGTCGGCCAGGTCCCGCGCGGCCGCCACGCCCAGCCGCAGCCCAACGGCGAAGGGCCGGCCGGGGCTGACGCGGTCGCGCACCGCGAGCGTGTGGCGTTGGAGCGCGGCGAAGATTTCCGCCCACGACTCGCCGCGATGGATGTTTGTGCAATAGGCGAGGTGGAGGTCGTGGCGGAGACGCATGGCGGAGGACCGAAGAAAGGGCGCAAGCCGCAAAGCTCAAGCGCGAAAAGGGAAGTGGGCCGCGCGATCGCCGCCTCCGTTTCCCGTCCGCGCCGGTTCCTCGTGGCGCGACTCGCCCCTGGCGATCGGTGGTCCCGAATCAACGGACCGGCTCGGCCAAAGGCCCGGTCCGTG
>JBJXFY010000005.1:0-24870 GCA_046155815.1 Limisphaerales bacterium
GCACCCTGGGGGGCGGGCCTGGGGGGCCGCGCCGGGCCTGAAGGACCACGCCAGCGCGGCGGTGAGCAGCAGGGCCAGCAGGCCCAGCAAGCCCCAGCCGAACACCGGGGCGAACGCCGGGGACACGCCGACGATCTCGCCGGCGACACCGGGGCGCGCGCCGAGGAGGCGGAGGAAAATCTCGCTCATGCGCCGGACCTCGGCTGGGAGCAGGCTCCCGACCTGCGGTGTCCCCTGCCTGGAGCCGGCGGGGCCGCGCCGGGGACGTGGCGTCCGCCGGCTGCCAGCCTGCGATGCGGCAGGTGGCAAGCCTGCGCCACGGGGTGCGGCGCGGCGGCGGGGCGGTTCATCCGGCGGACGCGGCGGGCCGTGGTCAGGCCCGCGGCCGAAGTTGGATGACCTTCAGGTCCGTGCCGTCAATCTCGATGCTGCGGGTCTCGACGGCCGGATCTTCCTTGAGTGCCTGGTGGACGATGCGCCGGTCGTAGGCGTTCATCGGCTCAAGCTCAAGCGGCTCGCCGGCAGCGCGGACGCTCGCGGCGGCGGCCTGCGCCTTGCGGACCAACTCTTCGCGGGCCTGGGCGCGGTGGTGGCCCACGTCGAGCGTGACGCGCGGCGCGCGCGGGTCGGCCTGGAAGAGGAGGCGGTTGAGCAGGAACTGCAGCGCGGCCAGCGTGGCCCCCTGAGGTCCGATGAGCCGGGCCGGTTCGTCCACGGTGATGTTGAGCAGCAGGCCATCATCGTACGGCTTCTCCTCCGCGCGGGCCTCGGCGAAGCCGAGCTGATGGAGAAGTTCTTCGAGCTTGGGGCGGGCGTCCATGAGATCATTTCGCGCGCTTGGCCGGCGCGGCGGCGGCCTTTTCCGCGGCCGGGTCGTCGAGCTTCCTCGTGAGCTTCATCTGGGCGATGGAGAAGAGGTTCTGGACCGTCCAGTAAAGGGTCAAGCCGGCGGAGAAGCTGTAGAGGAAGACCACGAACATGAGCGGCATGTACTTCATGATCTTCTGCTGCATGGGGTCCATGTTGGGCGCCATGGGCGTGAGGCGCGCCTGCCAGAGCATGGTGCCGGCCATCACGATCGGCAGCGGGTTCACGGGGAAGTTGATCCCGGGAATGGTGAAGATGGTGTCCGAGGCCGAGAGGTCGCAGACCCAGAGGAAGCTGGCGCCGCGAAGCTCGATGGCGGTCTGGAGCATGGCATAGAAACCGAGGAAGACGGGGATCTGGAGCAGGATGGGGATGCAGCCGCCGGCGGGGTTCACGCGGTGCTCGCGCATGAATTCCATCAGCTTCTGGTTCATCTTCTGGGGGTTGTCCTTGTACTTGTCCTGAAGGGCCTTCATCTGCGGCTGCAGCGCGGCCATGCGCTTCATGGAGCGCGTGCTGGCCTGCGTGAGCGGGAAGAAGAGCGTCTTGATGATGATCGTGATGACGATGATGGCGAGGCCGTAGGACAGGCCGAAGCCGTGGAGGCCGTTCATGGCCAGCAGCAGGCCCCGCGCGAAGAAGCCGCTGAAGCGCCCGCCGAAGAAGTTGTCGAAGCCCATCACCACGTCCTGGTCGCCGCCCAGCCGGCTCAGCAGCCGGTACTCGCGCGGGCCGACGTAGTACGTGTAGCCGCGCACGAGGGCGGAGGCCGGCGGGATGACGAGGCCGGGATAAGCCACCGCGGTCTGGAAACCGAAGAGCGGCGGCCCGGCGGCCGGCGCTCCGGCCGGATGTGCGAGGTCAATCTGCCGCGCGCGCACGGAGCCGGCGCGGGCCGGCTCGTTCGTGGCGATGGCGATGGCGGCGAAGAACTGGTTGTGGACGGCGGCCCAGGCGGTGTTGGTCCACTCGCTGATGAACTCGGCCCGCGGCGTGCCAGGGAAGCAGCCGAGCGTGCGGTTGGCGAACCATGCCTGGTCAATCCGCTTGTGCCCGCCGTCGCGCCCGGCGAAGAGGCCGAGGAACAACGGCGAGTCGTTGGTATGGACGGGCGCGGCGGTGCCGATCACCAGCTCGTGCGGCGGCACCATGACATTGGTGGCGGCACGGTTCTCCAGCCGCAGCGTGGCGCTCACGAGGTAGTTCGACTCGGGCCGGAACTCCTTCACGACGAACAGCCCGCCGGGCAGCGCGCGCTCGGCGATCACCTTGCCGCCCTCCTGCCGCAGCGAGTACGCCTGCGCGCCGTTCCCGGCCTCCGTGCCGAGCACCGCGAAGAGCGGCGTGGGCGCCAGGCGGTTGAAACGCACGGGCTCCGGCTCGGCCGACCGGTTCCGGCCGCAGGCCACGGTGTCGGGGTAGCCCTTCAGCTCGACGTGCCGCAGCCCGCCGCCGTGGCTGGTAAAGACGTAGCGCGCGGCGTCGGTCTCGAGCGTGAGCGTCTGCTCGTTCGTGGCCGGCGCGCGGAAGCCGGGGTCCGCGACGCCGGGCGCGAGGGTTCGGGTGATGACCTCGACCGGATTGGTTGAACCCAGCACTTCGGCCAGCCGTTCGGTGGCGCCCGGCGAGGCCGGCAGGTTCGTCGCCGGCGGCGGAAGCGGCTTCGGCGGGTACAGCTTGTTCATCAGCGGGTACCACAGGATCAGCACCACGCAGGTCGCCGCGAGCAGCAGGAGGGATTTGCGGTCCATCAGGCGGAGGTCTGGGAAAGTTTTTCGCCGGCGGGAAAGGCCGCCGGGGCGGGCACGGGATCATGCCCGCAGCCGCCCCACGGATGGCAGCGGCACAGGCGGCGCGCGGCCAGCCACGAGCCGGACACCGCGCCGTGCCGGGCGAGCGCCTCGGCGGCGTACTCCGAACAGGTGGGCGTGAAGCGACAACGCGCACCGGGCCCGAAGAGGATGTTCTTCAGCGGCGACCCCACGAGCCGGTAGGCGCGCACGGCCGTCAGCAGGAGGTCGCGCACCGGGTTCATGCCACGGGCCTCAGCAGGCCGCCCTGCCGTGCCGCGCCCAGGAAGTCGCGCTCCACCGCGGCAAAAGGCTTGCCGGCGATGGAGGGACGGGCGACGAGCACGGCGTCCACGGTGGCGGTGAGTTCGTATTGGTGCCGGCGGAAGGCCTCGCGGAGCAGGCGGCGGGCGCGGCTGCGGGCGACGCTGTTGCCGACTTTGCGGCTGACCACGAAGCCCGCGCGGGACACCGGGGCGCCAGGATGGGCAAGCCAGTTCAGGATCAGGCACCCCTGCACCCGCCGGCCGCCCTCGGCCTTGAGGCGGGCGAAGTCGCCGCGGTGGTGGAGGCGGCGGTCGCGCCCGAGGCGCAGGCGGGCCGGGGCGTTCAAACCGGCGTCAGGCGGGCGCGGCCCTGGTTGCGGCGGCGGCGGATGATCTCGCGGCCGCTCTTGGTGCTCATGCGGGAGAGGAAGCCGTGCTGGCGCTTCCGGCGGATCTTCGACGGCTGGTACTGGCGTTTCATGGAGTCGGATGCTTCAACGTTGGTTCAGCCGCACCGCCACTGCGAACGCCGCGGCCGCCACGCCGGGTCAGGCGCGGAGCCGGCGACGCTACGGAGGGGAGGGGGGGTGTCAAGGCGCCCGGAGCACGCCCGCATCCACCTCCATCGCGATGTGGCCCATGATCCTGATCCCCCGTTCCGGACCGACGCCTGACCGATCGCAGGAAAGCAGGCTGAGGCCCGCCATTGCCCAAGGGCCCGGCGCAGCGATTGAGGCGCCTGAGCCCGGCTGCTGCCTGGGGGGAGGCCGGCTCGCCGCCATCCGCAAAGGCCGCGAGACGCTGGCGAGCCGGCCCCTGCCCCTCCCGATCGCGGAACGGGGGCATCCGCCCAAGGGCCGTGCGGTGGTCGTGGACGACGCGCGGCGAATTCGCACTTGTGCGCGGCGGGGTCCGGGAGCATTGGTTATCCGCTGCGCAGCGCGGCGCCGTTCTCTGCCAGTTTTCCGGTTTTGCCCTGCCATGTTCGTGCTTGGCCACAAGCTCCCTGAACCTTGATTCATAAAGGGACCTTCGCCATCGATGGTGGCCGAAAGGCCTTGATTGGACTTCGTAAGCCACCGGGCTCGGACCCACCCTGAACCCCGCGGTTCAAGGGACATGTACGTCACACGGCATTGCGGTGGGGCATTTGTTCCACCCGCCCGGCCCCGCGCCGGGCGGGATTTTTCGTGCCCCGATGGGAGTGTTCCGCAGATTTTGCGGAGCGACGCAGATCGAAAACAGGTGCTCCGCTCATCTGCGTCGCTCCGCGAAGTCTGCGGATTCTCCTGTGGAGCTGCTTTTCAGACTCGCTCCGGGACCCTCGGCAGCCGCCTCCCCGTGGTTTCCATCCGCCCTGCGCCGGCTAAGCTCGCCGCATATGGCGGGCGACGACCTGTTCACGCACGGCGCGCCTCCGGCGGCGCCGGAGCCCTCCGCCGCGCCCCCGTCCACGCATGCCGCCGCGCCGCTCGCGGCCCGGATGCGTCCGCAGTCGCTCGACGAGTACTCCGGCCAACGGCACATCCTTGCCCCCGGAATGTTGCTCCGCCGCGCCATCGAGGCGGACCGGCTGCAGTCGCTGATCTTCTACGGCCCGCCGGGCACGGGCAAAACGTCGTTGGCGCAGATCATCGCGAGGCAGACGCGGAGCCGCTTCGAACGGCTGAGCGGCGTGGAAAGCAACGTGGGCGACATGCGCCGCGTGCTGGCCGCGGCGGCGAACCGCCTCGAAAACACCGGCCGGCCCACGATCCTGTTCATTGACGAGATCCACCGCTTCAACAAGGCGCAGCAGGACGTGCTGCTGCCGGACGTGGAGGCGGGCGTGATCCGGCTGATCGGCGCGACGACGCACAACCCGTTTTTCTTCGTCAATTCGCCGCTCGTCTCGCGCTCTCAGATTTTTGAGCTCCGGCCGCTGGAGCAGTCGGACATCCTCGCCCTGCTGCACCGCGCGCTGGCGGACCCGGAGCGCGGCCTCGGCCACCTGCGGATCGAGGCCGCCCCGGCGGCGCTGGAGCATCTGGCCCGCGTGAGCGACGGCGACGCGCGGAAGGCGCTGAATTCGCTGGAAGTCGCGGGGCTCACCACGCCGCCCGGCGCGGATGGCGTGATCCGTGTGGACCTCGCGGTGGCGGAGCAGTGCATCCAGAAAAAGGCTGTGGTGTACGACGGCGACGGCGACGCGCACTACGACACAATCTCCGCCTTCATCAAGTCGGTGCGCGGCTCGGACGTGGACGCAGCGCTTTACTGGCTCGCGAAGATGATCCACGCGGGGGAAGACCCGCGCTTCATCACGCGGCGGATGATGATCCTGGCCGCGGAGGACATCGGGCTGGCGGAGCCGCTGGCGCTGGTGCTGACCGTGGCGGCGCATCAGGCGGCGGAGTTCACCGGCTGGCCGGAGGCGCGCATTCCCATCGCCGAGGCGGTGATCTACCTGGCCACGGCGCCGAAGAGCAAGTCGGCCATGCTCGCGATTGACGCCGCGGCGGAGGACGTCCGGTGCGGCCGGACGCTGGCGGTGCCGGAGCACCTGCGCGATGGGCACTACGCCGGCGCGAGGCGGCTCGGCCACGGCCAGGGCTACGAGTATGCGCACGACGGGCCGGGCCATTTCGTGGCCCAGGACCACCTCGGCGCAGCGCGGCGCTACTATGAGCCGACCGACCAGGGCACGGAGAAGAAGATCCGCGAGCGCGTCGAGAAGTGGCGCGCCGCGCTGGACGCGGTGCGCGGTGGGAAGGGCGGGCCGGCGTGAGCGACGTGGCCATCGCCGAGGCGGAGAAGGCCCGGCTTCGCCACGAGGTCCGGGCGCGGGTCACGGCGCTCGATGCGTCGGCGCGGCGGGCGGAGTCCGCGGCTCTCTGCGAGGCCCTGGCCGCCGCGGCGTGCTGGGGGGGCGCACGGACAGTGGCGGGGTACTTCGCCCGGCCAGAAGAACCCGACCTGGCGCCGCTGCTGGCCCGCGGCGTGGCGGAGGGCAGGCGGCTGGCGCTGCCGCGTTGGAACGGCGCCGAGGACCGGTACGAGCTGGTGTTGGTGCGGAATCCCGCGGCGGATTGCGCGCCGGGCCGCTTTGGGATTCTGGAGCCGCGGCCGGAACTTCCGGCGCTGGACGCGCGGTTGCTGGACTTGGCGCTCGTGCCGGGTGTAGCCTTCGACCTTGGCGGACGGAGGCTCGGCCGGGGCGGCGGGTTTTATGACCGGTTGCTGGCCGGGCTGGCGGGCGGCCTGTGCGGCGTGTGCTTCGCGGAGCAGGTCGTGCCCGAGGTGCCGTCGCTGCCGCACGACGTCCGCATGACGTACTTGGCGACACCGGCGGGCGTGCGGCCGGCCGGGATGCGGGGCTGAACTCATGTATTTCGCGCAGTATTCGGGCTGGGTTGGCGGGGCGCTGCTCGTCGGCGGCGGCCTGTTGACGGCCTATGGCGTGCTGTCGCTCGCCCGCCTGCACCGGCGGCGGGAGGCGGCGGACCAGGCCGTGGACGACGCCCGGCGGCAGGCCGACACGATCACGCGCGAGGCGCGGCTGCTGGCCAACGAGGAGGTGCTCAAGCTGCGCGAACAGACGGAACAAATGCTGGCCCGCCGCCGGCTCGAGATGGACGAGATCGAAAAGCGCCTCGCCGAACGCGAACGGCTCGTCAACACCCAGCTTGAGCGCTTCGTGACCGAGGAGCAGCAGCTCCGCGGGCGGACCGAAGCCCAGCGACAGCGCGAGGCCACTTTGGAAAGGCAGGTCGCCGAGTCCGCCACCTTCCAGGCCCGCCAGCGCGAGGAGCTGGGCCGCATCGCCCGGCTTTCCGAGTCTGCTGCCCGGGAACAGCTCCTGCAGGCCGTGCGCGAGGAATCCCAGAAGGACGCCGCCGAGCTCAGCCGCCGCATCCTCGACGAGTCGCGGCTGCGCGCCGAGGAGCGCGCGCGGCGCGTGCTGGCCATCGCGCTCCAACGTTTCGCGGGCGACTGCACCTTTGAGACGACCACGGCGACGGTCGCGCTTCCGAACGACGAGATGAAGGGCCGCATCATCGGCCGCGAGGGGCGGAACATCCGCTCCTTCGAGCAGGCCACTGGCGTCACGGTGCTCATTGACGACACCCCCAATGCGGTCGTGCTCTCGGGCTTTGACCCGGTGCGGCGCGAGGTGGCGCGCGAGGCGATGACGCGGCTGATCGCCGACGGCCGCATCCACCCCACACGCATCGAGGAAATCGTCCAGAAGGTGTCGGAGGAGATGGACGACACGGTGCGCCGGCTGGGCGAACAGGCTGTGGCGCGGATGGACCTGCCGCCGCTGCATCCCGACACCACGCGGCTGCTTGGCCGGCTGCGTTTCCGTCACAGTTTTTCCCAGAACATCCTCGACCACTCGATCGAGGTCGGCCACCTGTGCGGCCTGCTGGCCGCGGAGATCGGCGTGAACCCGGCCGCCGCCCGGCGCGCCGGCCTGCTGCACGACATCGGCAAGGCCGTAAGCCACGAAATGGAGGGGCCGCACGCCATCGTGGGCGCCGGCCTGCTGCGTCAGTGTGGCGAAAGCCCGGAGATCGTGAACGCCGTGGCCTCGCACCACGACGAGGTGGAGCCGGAAGGGCCGCTTGGCATCCTGGTGAGCGCGGCCGACGCCATGAGCGCCTCCCGCCCAGGTGCGCGTTCGGAGACGCTGACCACCTACATCAAGCGCGTGGAGAGCCTCGAGCGCCTCGGCGCCTCGTTCCCCGGGGTGGAGAAGTGCTTCGCCGTGCAGGCGGGCCGCGAGCTACGGGTGTTTGTCCGGCCGGACGCGGTGAACGACGAACAGGGCTACCTGCTGGCGAGGAGCATTTGCCGGAAGATCGAGGATGAACTCCAGTACCCGGGGCAAATCCGGGTGACGCTGGTGCGCGAGACCCGCTGTGTCGAGTTTGCGAAATGACCGCCGCCGGCCTCAGCCGAGGCGGTACACGATGCGCCCCTTGTTCAGGTCGTAGGGCGACATCTCGAGACGCACCCGGTCGCCAATGGTAAGGCGCACCCAGTTCTTGCGCATCTTGCCAGAGATGTGGGCCAGCACCTGATGCTGGTTGGGCAGCTCCACCCGGAACATCGTCCCGGCCAGCACGGCCATGATCGTGCCCTCTACGATGATATGGTCTTCCATGCGACGGGCGAAACGCGCCGAGGTTTGGGCGGATGCCGCGGGCCGGCAAGCCCTTGCTGGCCGGAAAAGGGAAGGGAAACGGAAGAAGGAAGATCCAGGAAAAAAGCCGGGCGAGGTCCCCGATGAACCACGCCCGGCCTGAAGTAGCCAATCAGTAGCGACCGCCGCCGCCACCGCCGTAGTCACGGCGCGGACCGCGGTCACCCCGGCCGCCACCGCCGCCGCCACCGCCACCACCGTAGCCGCCGCGGCTTCCACCACCACCACCACCACCGTAGCCGCCGCCGCCGCCACCACCCGGGCGCTCCTCGCGCGGACGGGCTTCATTCACGGTAAGGGCACGGCCGTCCACGTTGGCGCCGTGCATGGCCTGGATGGCCTTCTCTCCGTCTTCGCGGCTCGCCATGGTGACGAACGCAAAGCCGCGGGGGCGGCCGGTGAACTTGTCCACCATCAGGTTGACCTCGGTGACGCTGCCATGGGCCGCGAACGCGTCCTGGAGCCCTATCTCGGTCGTGTTAAAGGACACGTTTCCTACATACAAACGCATGTTTGTTTCTTTCTCTACTGCTATCAACCGGCCTCGCGAGGACTGTTCCCGACCGTCGGGTTTCAAATCTTCGCGGTGCCCGCAAGCAGCCCCGAGGATTCACCATGTCCGAAGCAATCAACCGATGACCAACAGGCGGCGGGAAAGAAACCCAGATTCCGTGGTCTGGCAAGCGGCAACTTGGGCGGAGCTGCGAGGCATGGAAGGCTCACGGCCCTCACTCGCCGCCCGGCCGTTTCCGCCCTTCCTTCGGCAGCGCCCGCACGCTCACGTCGCGAAAGTACACGCGGGAATGCTCGTCGTGATTCTGCAGCGCGATGAAGCCGCTCTCCGGCCGCGGACCGCGATCGGGTTCGTACCAGATCTTCTTCGGCGGGACGGCCTGTCCCTCGACATAATCCGTGACCAGCGCACCGTTCACCTCGACGCGCGTGCGCGGGCCGTCCAGCGTGATAATCATCGTGTTTTCCTGGCCGGGCGGCGTGGCGGGCCGCGCCTTGGCCTGGGTAAGGCTGTACAAGGTGCCGGTGCAGTGCCACTCGTTGCCGCCTGGGGCGATCTGCGCCTCGTAGCCACGGTTGACGACCTCCCAAGGAGAGTAGGGCCGCTCAGGGATACGGAGGTGGACTCCGGAGTTGGCATTGCTGGAGCCGAGGCGGAAGACGACTCGGATCTGGCAGTTGCCGAACTTTTCGCGCAGGTACCAAAGAGTGCCTAGGCCGCCGTAGGTAACCAGCTCGCCGTTCTCCACGCGGAACTCGCCGGGGCCGCTCAGCTCCCAGCCTTCCGTATCGCGTCCATTGAAGAGGGGCCGCCACTCGGCGGTGAGCTTGGGCGGGCGCGCAGGGCCGGACGCGGCTTGGGCGGCCGGCAGGGCCGCCAGCAGGGCGGCCAGCAGTGAAAACAGCAGGGTAGGTCTTTTCATGGTTCAGATCTCCAGGGTCTTCTCGAACTGGGTCAGGATACGCGTCCGTTCGCGGCCGACCAGAACCACGTCCTCAAGACGCACGCCGCCCGCGCCGGGATAGTACAGGCCGGGCTCAAGGGTGATGACCTGCCCGGCGGCGATGACGTCGCGCGAGCCGGCCGCGATCCGCGGCGCCTCATGCACCTCGAGGCCCAGCCCGTGGCCCGTGCTGTGGAAGAAGCCCTCGTGGCGGCTGTGGCGACGGCGCGTGACGAAGCCATTCCGCTTCATTGTATCCACGGCCGCACCGTGCACTTCGGCGGCCTCCGCGCCATGGACGAGCCGACGGAGGGCCGCCTGCTGGGCCTCGCCCACGGCCGCATACATGCGGCGCACCGCCTCGGAGGCCCGGCCGCGTACCACCGTGCGAGTGATGTCGCCGTGGTAACCCGTCTTCTGCGAACGTGGAAAGATGTCCATCACGATCGGTGCGTTGGCCGGCAGCGGGCCATGGCCACGCTCGTGCGGGTCGCAGGCCTGCCGGCCGGCGGCGACGATGGTGTGGTTGGCGTTTCCACCGGCCTGGAGGATGGCGGTGTCAATGATGCCCCGCAGCCGCTCCGCGGTGAGCGGGCTGCCATTGAGCGTGAGCCGGCCACCGCTGATGCGAGCACGCCGCAGGGCGTGGATGCCCTCGGCCAAGCCCACCTCGGCCATCATCAGGGCCGCGCTGATCTTCTTGACCTCCTCGGCGGTCTTGAGGGCGCGGCCGGGAAACAGCGGCCCGTCGGCCAATTTCACCTTCAAGCCGCCGCGCCGCAGCCGCCGCGCAAGGCCGAAGGGGAAATCCTCGCCAACGGTCACCTTGCGGATGCGTTGCTCGCGCAGCACCGCACGCAACACCTCGGCCAGGCCGGGCGGGCCGTGGCTCGTGCCCTCATCGCGCGTGACCCGCTTCTCATACCGCGAATAGGACAGCACCCGGCAGTGTCTCGCCTGGGCGCGGACCCGGTCCCGCTCCAGGTCGCCCACGACGACGTGCGGCCGGTCGCGGTGCTGGAAATAGATGAACGGGTCCGGAACGAAAAGTCCCACCGCGTACAGCATGTCCGCGTTCCGCTCGCTGTCGGCAACGATGAGCAGGTTTTCGCGGGACACGGCGGCAGGCTGGGAAAGCGGACGCGGGCTGGCCAGCGGAAAAATCAGCCGGGCGGCACCCGGTCGCCCAGAGCCCAGAGCACGCCGTTGAGCAGCAGCCGGCGGAAGGCTGGCTCGGCAAAATCCTCCGGCCCGCCCAGCGAGGTGTAGAACGTCCGCCGCCCGCCGGCCGTGTTCACCCACGCCACCGGCTCCTCGCCCGCGGCGCACGCGCCGACGAGCAGCGGCGTCGCCGTGGGCGCCAGCGCGCGGCTGCGGTACAGCGTCGCCGCCGATAGGAAGCCGCCGCCCACCCCGGCCAGGACTGGATGCGCCTCCGCCCCGGCCGCCGGCCGCACGCGCGTCGCATCGCCCTCCCCGGAGCGGTTGGAGAAGTGCCCCTCGTAGCGGGCGCCCAGCACCTCCTGGTCAAACTCCGGCCACGCCGCGTGGCCCGCCGGCACGTCGCCCCGCGGCGCAAAGGCGTGGCTGGCCGTCCGCAGGCCAACCACGGGCCGACCCGCCGCGAGATGGGCGCGCAGCGCCTCCAGCAGCGCCTGTGCCGGCGCGCGCCGCCGCACGCTGACCACCACGAGGTCGGCGTCGCGGAGCGCGTCGGCGTTGGTGAAGTCATTGCCGCCGCCCGGCGGAGCCGTGACCCACCGCAGCTCGTAGCCGCGCCAGGCCAGCTCAGCCGCAGCGAACGCGGGCAGCGTCTCCCACGTCCGGTATTCATCCTCGCCGACGAGGAAGGCCACCCGCTTCCGCCGGTCCGCCGCAAAGCGGAACGGTTCCCCGCCCAGCAGGTCCGTGCTCGTCACGCTCGGGCACCAGTGCCTCTCGATGTGCTCCACCACCAGGTCCGTGCCGACGAAGTGGCTGACGAACGGCCGCCGGCGCGAGTTGTACATCGTGTCCGTCAGGTCGCGCACCAGCACCGTGTCAAACTTCAGGCTCACCATCTGCCGGATCGAAAACGGCCGCCCCAGCACGCACATGTTCGTGTGGACGCCGAGGATGACGACGTGCCGGATGCCGTGCTTCCGAAGGATGCTGTAAATCTCGTCGCCGCGGTCCGAGAGGTAGTCGTCCGGCCCGAGCCCGAGCACCGCGATCTGGCTCGTCCAAGCGCGGCCCTGCTGGCACGGCGGCTCGTCATCGCAGCCGCCGTCCGAATCGTCAATCGGCAGTGGCGGCTCCTTCGCAGCGTTGAGGGACTTCCATTCGTTGATGGCCTCCGGCAGCGCCACCTTCTCCACCGCCTGCGCCCGGCGGCGCTGCGGGGCCGCGGCGTAGAAGTCCATCGTGTCGCTCGGCGCGTGGATGATCACCATGCCGCGCCTCCGGGCCTCCTGGAGGAACGCATTCATGCGCGGCGCCATTTCCGCCACGCGCGCCGTCGCGCCCGCGCACCAGTGGCGGTCCCACATGTCGCAGATGATGACGGCCGTCTCCTCCGGCTTCCACGAAGCCTCGCGCTCGACGCGCCGCCAGAGGTTCGTGTCCGCGGCGTCGCGCGCCCAACTGCGCGTGTGCCAGGCGACCGGTTCCGCGGCGGCGGCCAGGGACACGAGGAGCAGGGCCGCGAGATGGGGGAGATTCATGGCTTTGCCACGGCGTTTGTCCCGCCGCCGGCCGGCCGCGGCAAGCCCGGCCTTCAGGCGGTGCCGAGCAGCCGCCGCCCGACCTCCGCGTAGTCGTCCACCACGGCGTCCGCGTGGGCGAGCTGCGCGGCCGGCAGGCTGTTGGTGATGGCGATGACGCGCATGCCCGCAGCGCGGGCGGCCGTCACGCCGGCGGCGGAATCCTCCAGCACGACGCAAGCCGAGGGCGGCATCCCGAGCCGCTCAGCCGCGAGGAGGAAGACGTCCGGCGCGGGCTTGCCCCGGCCCACGTCCTGCACGCTGACGACGGTGGAGAAGAAGCGCCGCAGGCCGCGGAGAGCCAGCACCTCGTCAATCACCGGATGCAGCGAGCCCGACGCCACCGCCAACGGCCAGCGCGCCGCGAGCCGCTCCACCAGCGGCGGGACCGGCCCGAAGATCGGCTCGTGCCGGCGCAGCATCGCGATGAAATGCCGCTGCTTCCAGTCCAGCAGCTCCTCCAGTGGCTGCGGCGGCCGGTGCTTCGCCACGAAGTCCAACCATAGGGCACGGTCGGATTCTCCGTAGTAATGGGCGAAATCCATCCCGTGCGTCTCGCCGCAGCCCATCGCTGCGAAGATCTCGCGGAAGGCCTGCTCGTGCAGCGGCTCGCTGTCCACGATCACGCCGTCCATGTCGAAGATGATCGCCTCCGTGCCCGCAATGAAATCAGTCCCGCGGCCAGGTTGCGCGGAAGGCCCGGCGTGGCCGGGCGGGCGTCGCGGCATCACGCCCGCTCCTCCCAAAGCTGCGCCAGCTTCACGATCACCTCGGCGGACTTCACCATGTCCCCGAGGCTCACCCATTCGAGCTCGCTGTGGATGTTGTTGAAGCCCGCGAAGAGGTTCGGCGCGGGCAGTCCCCGCTCGGTCAGCCGCGCGCCGTCCGTCCCGCCACGGATGGCGGTGCTGAAAGGCTCGAGGCCCGCACGGCGCATGGCCTCCAGGGCCAGTTCCACCGGCCGCATCTCCAACTCCAGGCCGTAGCGCATGTTACGGTACTGCTTCTCGACCTTCACCTCGACGGCGGCGCGCGGGTGCTCCGCCTGCAGCCGGGCCGCGAGTTCCCGCAACAGCCGGCCCTGGGCCTCGAGGCCGGCCACCTCGAAGTCGCGCAGGATCAGGTTCACGGTCGCGGCCTCGGCGCCGCCCTGGACGCTCACCGGATGGATGAAGCCCTCGCGGCCCGTGGTCGCCTCGGGCGCAAGTTCGTGCGGGAGGCCGGCGAGGAACGCGCCCGCGATCCGGAGCGCGTTCACCATCACCCCCTTGGCCCAGCCGGGATGCGACGCCACGCCGCGGATGGTCACGGTGGCGGAGTCCGCGCTGAAGGTCTCGTAGTCCACCTGCCCCGGCAGCTCCGCGTCCACCGTGTAGGCCACGTCCGCGCCCAGCTCCTCCAGATCCAGCTGCTCCGTGCCGCGGCCGATCTCCTCGTCCGGGTTGAAGCAGATCCGCAGCTTCCCGTGCGGGATCTCCGGATGCGCCAGCAGGTGCTTCACCGCGGCCATGATCGCGGCGATGCCGGCCTTGTCGTCCGCGCCGAGCAGCGTGGTGCCGGAGGCGGTGATGATCGTCTGCCCCTTCCGGCCCCGCAATGCAGGGATGGCCGCCGGGTCCAGCACCTTGGCCGGATCGTCGGGCAGGATGATTCTGCCGCCGTCGTAGTTGCGGTGGACAAGCGGCTTCGCGTCGGCGGCGGGACCGGGCGCGGTGTCCACATGCGCCCAGAAGGAAACCACGGGCACGCCGGGCTTCAAGCTGGTGGCCGGCACGGTGGCGAGCACGTAGCCGTGGTCGGACAGCCGCACGTCGGCGAGGCCGAGCTCCTTCAGCTCTCCCTCGAGCTGGCGGAGCAGCGGCCACTGCTTCTCGGAACTCGGCGTGGACTTGGAGGCGGGATCGGCCTGGGTGTCGAGCTTCGCGTAGGAGACGAAGCGCCGCAGGAGGTCTTCGGCGTCAATCATGGTGTTCGGGCGGCACGCGCCGTGGCCGACGCTCCACGGCCGGCCGCGCGAGGCAAGCATCCGCCGCCGGAATCTCAGCCCGGCCGGCGCTGCGCGGCGAAGAACGTGAATCCCATCCCCGCACCGAAACCGAGGCCGTAGAGCAGGCCCCAACCGAGCGGGGCGAGGATCCCGAGGCCCGCGCCGCCCGCGGCCTGGCTGCCGAGCCACAGGTAGAGCTTCCCGCCTGCGAAGTAGCCCGCCGAGTGGGTTGCGAACAGGACGGCGGCGCAGGACCACAGGGCCTGGGGCCGGCCCAGGGCGCGGCACACGATCACCGCAAAGACCACGCTCCCGGCGAGCGAGCCGAGCCATTCACCGGCGCCGTCGCGCCAGGCAAACCACGCCGCGCACCACGCCGCCGCGTAGGCCAGGAACGCCGCGGTGAAGATCCCTGCGAACCGCCGCAGCCGGCCCCGGCCCGCCAGCAACGGCGGCATCAGCCACGCCGCCAGCGCGAGGAACGCCATCGCGGTCGCCACGTACAGCCCCAGCTCGCCGACGTTCCGGTAAAACCACCGCCCCGCGAAAGCCCACACGGAGAACGCCCCGACGCTCACCACGGCGAACCGCAGCGCGCCCTGCACCATCGCGGCGGCGGGCGACGTCGGGAACATGGATGGCCCGGCACCGGGCGTCATCGGCGCGGAATTCACGGCGGCAGAGCCTGCTCCGCGGCGAAGTTCCGGCGCAACTGCGGCACGACGTGCGCCCGGTCCCCTCCCCAATCCTCACCGTGATCCGCCAATCGAACGGGACGACGCGGAAGGGGACGGCCTCGGCCGTTCGGCTGTCGCTTGCCTCGCCCGCCGCCGCCGCTGCACACTTCCCCTGCCCGATGACCGCCCCGCTCCGCACCTTCAAGGCCGACGTCCTCGACGTCCGGGTGTACGCCAGCCGCGACGACCTCTCGGAGGCCGTGGCGCAGGAAGTCCGGGACCGGCTGGCCGCGGCGATCTCGGCCAACGGCTCGGCGGCGGCGATCCTCGCCACGGGCAATTCGCAGATCCGGTTCCTCGCCCGGCTGGTCGAGCTCGGCGGCGTGGACTGGGGGCGGGTCACGCTCTTCCACATGGACGAGTACCTGGGCGTTTCCGGCGACCATCCGGCCAGCTTCCGCCGCTACATGCGCGAGCGGGTCGAGTCGCTGGTGAAGCCCAAGGTGTTCCACTACCTCGCCGGGGACGCGCCGCTGCCGCTGGACGAGTGCCGCCGCTACGCCGACCGGCTGCGCGCCCAGCCCATAGACCTGTGCTGCCTTGGGATCGGCGAGAACGGCCACATCGCGTTCAACGACCCGCCGGTCGCGAACTTCGACGACCCGGACCTGGTCAAGCTCGTGCAGCTCGACGACGGCTGCAAAACGCAGCAGGTGAAGGAAGGCCACTTTCCAGACCTCGCGGCCGTGCCGCCCTACGCCTACACCCTGACCGTGCCCGCGCTCTGCCAGGTCGGGCGGATGCTCTGCCTCGCGCCGGAGACGCGGAAGGCCAAGCCGGTGAAGGACGCCCTCCAGGGGCCTGTCAGCACGGCCTGCCCGGCCTCCATCCTCCGCCGCCAGCCGCACGCGAGCCTGCTGCTGGACGTGGACTCGGCCGCGCTGCTGTAGCGCGGCTCACTTCTCCCCCGCCGCCAGCAGCGTCTCGAAGTAGGGCGGCTTTTCCTCGCGCGCGACGCGGGTGACCTCGACCTGGCGCAGGCCCGCGGCCTCGAGCCAGCGGTGCAGGTCGCTTTCCGCGAAACCGAGCCAGCGGTCGCCGTACAGCCCGCGCGCCTCCGCGAAGTCGTGCTCGAGCAGGTCGAGAATGAGCACCTGCCCGCGGGGCCGCAGCAGGCCGGCCGCCGCGTGCAGCGCCTGCGGGGGATCCTCCGCGTGATGCAGCGCCTGGCTGAGGATCACCACGTCCACGCTGGCCGCCGGCAGGGGTGGCGCCTGCAGGTCGCCGAGCCGGAACTCGAGGTTCGCCAGCCCCGCGCGACGCGCCTTCTCCGCGCCGAAGGCGATGATTTTCTCGGAATTGTCCACCGCGATGACGCGCCGGCAGCGCAGCGCGAGCAGCTCGGACAGCAGGCCCTCGCCCGCGCCCAGGTCCGCCACGTCCACCGCCGGCAGCATCCGCAGCAGGAGCTGGCCGAAGGCGTGCCACGTGCGGCCGGGGCCGTAGCTGCGGCCGAAGCGGCCGGCCACCTCGTAGAAGAGCACCTTGGCCTGGTCGGCCCGGAGCGCGCGGGCGCGCCGGAGGTTGACCGAGTCGGAGGCGGCCTCCGGCTGCTGGGCCGCGCCGGCAAGGGCCAGGGTCAGCAGGGCCCGCGTATCCGCCTCCGCGGCGGCGTGCCAGCGGTAAAAGGTGCGCTTGCCGTCGCGCCGGGCCTCGACCAAGCCCGCCTCGGCGAGCTGGCCGAGATGCGTCGAGATGCGCGACTGCGCGAGCTGCGTGATGTCGCAGAGCTCGGCCACGGACAGTTCGTCCTCGGCGAGCAGCGCGAGCAGGCGCAGGCGCGTGGGGTCGGCCACCGCGCGAAGGTGCTTGAGGGTGTCGGCCATCGGCAACGCGCCGGTTGTAGCCCCGGATGACGGCCCGCGCCAAGCGGTTCAGCAGGCCGGTGGGGTCCTGCCCCAGCTCCTCCTCTTCCTCGTCATCCCAATCCTCGGGCCGGTCATGATGACGATGACGATGCGGGCCGGGAAAAAGCCGGGTCTCCGCGGGCGCCGTCGGCGACGGGGCATCGCCGCCACGGCTCACGCCTCGCCCACGTCCATGCCCGACTGGTAGTAGAGGATGCGGCCGCAGTTCGGGCAGAGGGTGAGCTGCCTGTGCGCGCGGGCGTCGAGGATCACCTGGCGCGCCAGCTTCATGTGGCAGCCGCCGCACACGCCGCGCTCCACGCTGACCACGATGCGGTCGCCCTTGCTGTCGAGCAGGCGCTCGTAGCGCGTGACCACGGTCTCGTCGATCGTGCCGGAGAACTCCTTCCGTTGCGTCTCGGCCTCGGCGAGCTGCTCGCGGAGGTTCACTTCTCGCTGGTCGAGGAGCGCGAGCTGGGCCTCCAGGTCGGTCTTGAGCTGCTTCGCGGTCTGGCTGGCGCGGCCGAGGACCTTCTCGGCGGCATCGAGCTGCTCCATGATGCCAAGCTGCTGGTCCTCGAGGTCGCCGATCTCGCGGCGGCAGGTCTCGATCTGGCGGGTGAAGGCGCGGTATTCCTCGTTGTTCCGCGTCTGGAGCTGCTGGGTGGAATACTTCGCGATGAGCTGCTCCCGGGCCGCGACCTCGAGCTCGAGGCGCTTGCGTTCGCTCTCGAGGTGGCGGGCCTGATGCTTGGCGGCCTCGAGGCCGGCCTGGCCCGCGGCGAGCTTGTCCTTGAGCAGCCGGCGGTGCGGCTCGATGTCGGCCAGCTCGGCCCGCGTCCGGAGCACCCGGCGGTCGCGGTCCTGCAGGATCAGGAGTTGTTCGATGACTTCACGCATTGAATCCCGGCTGCCGGGGTGAAGGGCACGCTAAGGGCGCGCGCCGGGAGGCGTCAACGTGCCGGGGGCGGCGGGCGATGGCTCCAGCCTGGGGGCAGCGTGCCGCGATCTAAATCGTGCTCCTGATCGCAATCCAAATCTCTCCGATGGATCACTAAGGGGATCAAGGGGAGGATCACGATGAGGGTTGGGAGGAAGATCGGGAAACCATCCAACGGCCGGCCGGCGCGACAAGCGCGCGCGCGTGACCGCCGCCTCACCCCTCGGTCCGCAGGATTTCCAGCGGCGGATGCGTCGTGATGCCGCGGCTGGCCAGCAGGCCGGTGACCACCGTGAGCAGCGTGACCGCCGCGACGGCCGCGAGCGGCAGGCCCACGGGCGGGACAAAGGGCACCTTGAAGACCCACAGCGCCAGCGCCGCCGCCGCGCCCAGCGCGAGCAGCACGCCGGTCAGCGCCGCCAGCGCACCCAGCGCGGCGTACTCGACCAGCAGCACGCGCAGCACCTGCCGCCGCGACGCGCCCAGCACGCGCAGCAGGATGCTCTCCCGCACCCGCTGCCCGCGCCCACTGACGATCGCCGCCAGCAGCACCAGCAGCCCCGTGGCCACCGTGAACAGCGCCATGAACCGTATCACGAAGGCGATTTTTCCGAGGAGCGTGTCAAGCGTCCGCAGCACGGGCGTGATGTCGATGGCTGACACGTTGGGGAACTCGCGCACCACGGCGCGCTGCAAGGCAACGGACTGCTCGACGGAATCCACCCGCGTCACGAGGACGTGAAACGCCGGCGCCTCCTCGAGCACGCCGGTGGGGAAGAGCACGAAGAAGTTCGGCTGCACCCGCCGCCAGTCCACCTCGCGGAGGCTCGCCACGACCGTCCGCAGCGGTACGCCCTGCACGTCCCACACCACCTCGTCGCCGAGGCCGACGCCCAGTTCCTTCGCGATGCCATCCTCGAAGGAGACCGGCACCGGTTCCGTGCCCGGCGTCACCCGCGGCGTCCAGACGCCGGCCACGAGCTTCTCCGAGTCCCGCAGGGTGTCGCCGAACGTCGAGCGGAACTCCCGCCGCAGCGCCCAGCGCGGCGCGTCCTGGCCGCCGTCGGTGAGCAGTTCCTCGACCGGGCGGCCCCTGATCGTCCTGAGCCGCATGGTGACGATGGGCGCGGTGTCCAGCACCGGCCGGCCCTGCGCGCGGACGAGGTCGGCCACGGCGTCGCGCTGGTCGGGCTGGATGTCGAAGAGGATGGCGTTGGCGCCGCGGCCGTCGCGGCCGGACACGAGTTCGCGGAGGAGGGTGGTCTGGAGCAGCTGCAGCGTGACGAGCAGGAAGGTGCCGAGGCCGAGCGACACGAGCAGGAGGAGCGTGCGGTTGTTTGGCCGGTGCAGGCTGGCGAGCCCCTGCCGCACCACGAACGGCAGGCCGCCGAAATTCAGCCGCCGCGCCGCCACCACGACGAGGCGTGCCACCAGCGCCAGCACGAGGAACGCCGCCGCCAGCCCCGCCGCGAAGCCCAGCCCGTCCCGCCACCGGTCCGTGTGCGCCAGCGCAAAGGCCGTCACCGCCGTGGCCAGCGCGGCCAACACGGCCCATTGGAAAGGATCCCGCCGCCGCTCGCCCTCGAAGGCCGCGCGCAGCACCGCCAGCGGCGGCACACGCCGCACGCCGGCCAGCGGCAGCAGCGCAAACAGCAAACAGATCACGAAGCCCGTCAGCGCCGCCTCCGCGATGGCCGCCCAGGAAGTCGTCACCTCGACCTCGAACGGCACGAAGTCCGCGACCACGGCGGGCAGCAGGTGCTGGATGGCCGCGCCCGCCGCCGCGCCCGCCGCCGCGCCGGCCAGCCCAAGCGCAACCCCCTGCACGAGGTACACCGCAAAGGCCTGCCAGCCGGGACACCCGAGGCACCGCAGCACCGCCACCGTGGGCAGCTTCTGCTTCACGTGGACGTGGATCGCGCTGGCGATGCCCACGCCGCCGAGCAGCAGCGCGATGAAGCCGACGAGGTTCAGGAAGTTGTAGAGGTTGTTCATCGCCTGTCCGAGGTCCTGCTTCCGTTCCGCCACGGTGTCCCGGCTCAGCCGCAGCTCGTCGAAGCGGCCGCCCCGCGCCGCCACCAGCGCCTCGACGTCGGTGTCCGGCGGGAAGCGGAAGAAGACCCGGTAGCGCGCCAGGCTGCCCTCGCGCAGCAGGCCGGTCGCCTCGAGATCCTCGAGGCGCAGGTACACGCGCGGCGCGATGGTGGCGAAGGCCACGCTCTCGCCCGGCACCTTCTGCAGCGCGCCGGCCACGCGCGTCGTCAGGTTGCCGATCCGCACCTCGTCGCCCACGACCGCGCCGAACTGCACCAGCAGCGACTCCTCGACCAGCGCGCCGCCCGCCGCACGCAGCGTGGCCGCCGCGTTGGTGGGCGCGGTGTCGAACTGGCCGTAGAACGGAAACCCGCCGCCCAGCGCGCGCACCTGCACCAGCCGCGTGCCCTCGCTGCCGGGGAACACGACCATCGAGGAGAACGTGATCTCGCGCGCCTGCTCACCCCCGAGCGACTGGAGGAACTCCTCGTGCTCCGGCGTGAAGCGCACGCGCGAACCCACGCTCAGGTCCGCGCCGAGAAGCGCCTTGGCCTGCTCCTCGATGGCCCGCTCGAGCGCGCGGCCGAACGACCCCACCGCCACCAGCGCCGCGATGCCGACCACGATGGACAGCGCGGAGAGCGCAAGCCGCCGCCGGCTGGCCCGGCTGTCCCGCCACGCGAGGCGCAGGATGAAGGGCAGGGAACGGAGGAAAGTTCCCGGCGCGGACTGCGGTGCGGTCATGCGGGGAAGCTCCAAGCCCCAAGCTCGCAAGCTCCCAGGAAGCTCCAGCGTCCAAGCTCCAAGGGGCCCGCCGTGCGCCGGCTTGGAGCTTCGGCCTTGGAACCTTCTTCGAACGTTGAGCTTTGGGCTTGGAACCTCGCCCCCGCCCCACTCTCCCCGTCAAACTCCGGCATCTGCCGCTCCGTATCCTCCACCACCGCGCCGCCGCGCAGGCGGATGATGCGCCGCGTGCGGGCCGCCAGCTCGAGGTCGTGGGTGACGAGCACCAGCGCTGTGCCGTAGGTGCGGTTCAGCCCGAACAGGCTCTCAATCACCCGGTGCCCCGTGTCGGCGTCGAGGTTCCCCGTCGGCTCGTCGGCGAAGAGGATCTGCGGGCGGTTGATGAAGGCGCGGGCCAGCGCCACGCGCTGCTGTTCGCCGCCGGAGAGCTGCGCCGGGTAGTGGCCGGTCCGCTCGGCCAGCCCGACCTGCGCCAGCAGCGCGCGCGCCTCGTCGCGCGGGGGACGCCCGCCGCGCAGCTCCAGCGGCACCATCACGTTCTCCAGCGCCGTCAGCGTCGGGATGAGCTGGAAGCTCTGGAAGACGAAGCCCGTGTGCAGGTTCCGCACGCGCGCCCGGCCGTCCTCGTCGAGCGCGCCGAGGTCGTGGCCCGCAAGCCGCACCGTGCCGGCGGTGGGCGCGTCCAGCCCCGCGCAGAGGCCGAGCAGCGTCGTCTTGCCGCTGCCGGACGGGCCGACGACCGCCACCGTGTCGCCGGCCGGGATGCGGAACGAGACGGCGTGCAGCACCTCGAGCGCGCCCGCCCCGCTGCGGAAGGACTTCGTCAGCCCCTCGGCTTCGAGGATGGCGGGTGCGGGCGGGCGCGACATGCGGGCCAATCTTGCCGCGGACCGCCGCGGGTCAAAGGCGAGGTTGGCGGCGGGCCGCTTGACGCTACCCTGCCCGGGTGAACTTCCAGCTCGAGTCCGGCTACGAACCGGCCGGGGACCAGCCGGCCGCCATCACGGCGCTGCGCGCGGGCCTCGAACGCGGCGACCGGCACCAGGTGCTGCTCGGCGTGACCGGCTCGGGCAAGACCTTCACCGCCGCCAACCTCATCGCCGCGCTCAACCGCCCCACGCTCGTCATCTCCCACAACAAGCTCCTCGCCGCCCAGCTCTACGCGGAGTTCAAGTCCTTCTTCCCGAAGAACGCCGTCGAGTACTTCGTGAGCTACTTCGATTTCTACCAGCCGGAGGCCTACATCCCGCGCACGGACACGTTCATCGAGAAGGACTCGAGCGTGAACGAGAACATCGAGCGCCTGCGCCTCTCGGCCATGAGTTCGCTCCTCTCCCGCCGCGATGTCATCGTCGTGGCCAGCGTCTCGTGCATCTACGGCATCGGCGCGCGCGAGGACTATCTCGCCATGATGCTGCCACTGCATGTCGGCCTCGAGCTCAGCCGCGACCAGCTCCTGCACCGGCTCGTGGACCTCCAGTACTCCCGCAACGACCTCGCCTTCGAGCGCGGCCAGTTCCGCGTGCGCGGCGACGTCGTCGAGCTGCACCCCGCCAACACCGAGGACGCCGTGCGCCTCGAGTTCTTCGGCGACCAGGTGGACCGCCTCACGCGCTTCGAGCCGCTCACCGGCCACACGCTGGAGGCGCTCAAGGCGTACACGGTCTTTCCCGCGAAGCAGTTCGTGACGCCGGCGGAGAAGCTGAAGCCCGCGCTGCTCGCCATCCGCCAGGAACTCACGGAGCGCATCGCCTTCTTCGAGAAGCACGGCAAGCTCCTTGAGGCCCAGCGCATCAAGATGCGCTGCGAGTACGACCTGGAGATGATGGAGGAGATGGGCTTCTGCTCCGGCATCGAGAACTACTCGCGCCACCTCAGCGGCCGGCCGCCCGGCTCGAAGCCGTACACGCTGATGGACTTCTTCCCCGAGGATTACCTGCTCGTGATTGACGAGTCCCACGCGACCATCCCGCAGGTCGGCGGCATGTACGCCGGCGACATGGCGCGGAAGACCGTGCTGGTGGACCACGGCTTCCGCCTGCCCAGCGCGCTCGACAACCGCCCGCTCGCCTTCCACGAGTTCCAGGCGCTGCAGAACCAGACGCTCTACGTCAGCGCCACGCCCGGGCCGCAGGAGCTGGAATGGGCCAAGGGCCGCGTCGTCGAGCAGATCGTCCGGCCCACCGGCCTCGTGGACCCCGAGGTCGTCGTGAAGCCGCTCAAGGGACAGATTGACGACCTGCTCGAGGAGGTGCGGAAGCGGGCCGACCGGAAGGAGCGCATCCTGGTCACGACCCTCACCAAGCGCACCGCCGAGGAACTCACCGACTACCTGCGCGACCTCGGCGTCAACGTGCGCTATCTCCACAGTGAGATTGACGCGATCGAGCGCGTCGAAATCCTTCGCTCGCTGCGCAAGGGCGACTTCGACGTGCTCGTCGGCATCAACCTGCTGCGCGAGGGCCTCGACCTGCCGGAGGTTGCGCTCGTCGCCATCCTCGACGCGGACAAGGAGGGCTACCTGCGCTCGACCACGAGCCTGATCCAGACCGCCGGCCGCGCGGCGCGCAACGTGAACGGCGTCGTCATCCTCTACGCCGACGTGATGACGCAGAGCATCAAGCGCTTCCTGGCCGTGAGCGAGTACCGCCGGCAGAGGCAGCTCGCGTACAACGCGGCGCACGGCATCACCCCGCGCAGCGTCAGCCGGCCGGTCGAGGACAGCCTGGTGCCCGGCGCGGGGCTGAACTCGAGGGCCGCGTCCGTCATCAACGACGCCGGCGGCAGCTTCGACGTCACCGAGACGATCCGCGAGCTGGAAGAGGAGATGCTGAAGGCGGCGCAGGATCTGCAGTTCGAGAAGGCGGCGCTGCTCCGCGACCAGGTGAACGAGCTGAAGCGCGGCACCGGCCTCGGCGGCGCCGCACCCGCCGGTAAGGAGAAGGCGGGCGGCCGTGGCTACGGCCGCGGACGACGGCGGCGGTGAATCGTGAATGGAGGATGGTGAATGGTGGCGGATCATGCGCGGAGGCCGGAGTCCGACCCTGCCGGCGGAAAACCGGCTTGATCCGGTTTGATTTGGTTTGATCCGGCCGGAGGCGGAGGGGACGCGGGCGGAGGGGCGGACAGGCCAAGGAGCTGACGGACGAGACCAGGGAACGCCGCCGCAGCGGTCCCGTCGGGACCAAGGCACGTGCGGACCGCCGGGTTCTCCAGCCACCGCTCGAACTGGCGGACCAGCTCCTCCGTGGTGCGGGTGCGGGCGCGCTCGAGCCGTTCGCGCTCGAACCGGAGCCGGGCGGTGCGGCCGGCGTCACCGCAGCGGCGCCCGGCCATGCCGCGGTGGAGATGCGGGCGACCGAAAGGCGGACGGTCAGACCGGGGGGATGCCGATCCAGCCCGGAGGGCGGGCCGCGAAGGTGCAGCCGGCGGCGCCCGGGGCCGTCGGGCTCCCATGCCGGATGGACACAGGCCGGCTCAGGCAGGACGGGCCATGCCGGCGAGGATGGGAATGACCTTGGCCAGCAGCCGGGAGCGGAAAATGGCGCGGCTCTTGACCCCGGTCTGGTGGGCGACATCCCTGAGCCAAGGACGGGCGCAGTGCCGGTGGTCGCGGGCCTCGGTGGCCAGGAGGAGGGGCACCAGCACGCGTTTGGCCCACGCCGGGGCGGTGCGCCGCGTGAGCGGCCGCATCCGACGGGCGGCGCGGAGCAGCGTGAGCACCTCGGGACCGGCCGACTCATGGCCCGCCGTCCACCAGTGAATCTGAAGATCCAAATCCTCCTGCGCGACCGAGCCGTAGGACAGCCCGGCAGTGGCCTCGCGGAGATCATGGAGGTGCCCGATGAGGTCCGTGAGGTCACCGACGATCGGGGTGTTGAGACGATAGCGCGCCGCGGAGGAAGCCTCCAGGGGGTGATCCGCGCCGAGGTCCAGCGCGTCGGCGAGGAGGCGCAACCGCGCGCGCCGGCCGCCATGGCGCATCTGGAGCATGGGCCAGCCCTGCATCCGGCGCGCGGCCGGCACCAGGCGCCGCGGCATCTCGTCGGCCAGCCGGTCAAGCAGACGGACCCGGAGATAGGTTTCCCAGGCGAAGGCCGTGACCGGATCGTCGTCGGGATCGTCGTCCGGCGGCGGCGACCCGCCGGCGGGAGTGCTTTGCCTTGGGCGGCGGAGCAGCGCCACGGCATCCGCCGCGCTGCCGTTAGCCCGGAGGAACGCCTCCCAGGCGAGATCGAAGCACGCCGTGCGGCGGGCCCGCCAGGCAACCAG
>JBJXFY010000260.1:0-2682 GCA_046155815.1 Limisphaerales bacterium
TCGCGCGTTCGACATAACAGCTTCGCCATCGCCCCGGGCTTCCATTTTCCTCCGTTCACACCTGCCATGTTGCGACCGTTTACCCACGCGATCATGCGCCTCGCCGCGTGCACGCTAATTGTGGCCCTTGTCCCTGCGGCATCCGGGGCGACCGGCGCTCTTGTTCTTCGCGTTGGGGCCGGTTGCGCGGACATCACGCCCGAAACGGACGTCCGGAACTGGGTCACCGGCAAGCCCTACGGCACCGTGCTCGACCGCCTTCACCGCGAATTCACGAAGGAAAGGAGCGGGAGAGGATGGTGGAGACGGCGCGGCGGTCGTGATCCTCGGCCATATGGGCGATAAAGTCAGTGGTCGTGTGAAAAGGACGTTTGCGCCAGTGGATGAGCAGGCTGTTGGCCCAGCGGTTGAACATGCCGTGGATTTTCACGGCTCGGCGGCGGCGCAGGCGGCAGCGGTCGTCGTGGCGCGAGGCGTCGAGCCGGGCGTGCAGTCCGGTCTCGATGGTCCAGTGCTGGATGTTGGCTGAGAGCCACTGCGAAGGCGACAGTTCCCGCGCGGGTCGGCTGGTGATGAGTTCGACGGTTTCCGGTGCCAACCCGGCGCGTGGCCGCTGCACGCGCGCGGCTTGCGCCACCAAGGGGAAGCCGGCCTTTTCCCCATCGAGGGCGCGGGCCACGAGTGTGCGGGTCACCGGCTCGCCTTTTTCCACCTCGGTCCAACGCACGGCCGCAGGATCTTTCAAGGGGGCAAAAGGGGGGCACCCGGATCGGGCACCTGCGCTTGCACCACCGCCTGCAGGGCGGGCTGATTGGCTTTGACCGTCATCACGTAATCGCCGCCGTGCTCCAGCACGAGCTGGCGGGCGGTCGCGCTTTGAGTATGCAAGGCATCGATACTGACGAGCCGGCCGGCGAGCGCGAGCCGCTGGCAGAGCGTGCGCACGGCCGGGATTTCGTTGGTCTTGTCGGCCACCACCTCGCTGCCGAGGTAGTGGAGGCTGGGCGCGGTGATGGCGCTGACCACGTTGAGCCCGCCGCTGTGACCGGGCACCTTGCCGTCGAGCACGACGAGCTCGTCCTTGGGCGGCGCGCCGCGCACTTGGGCTTGGTGCGCCAAGAGCGCCTGTTCGATGGCCTGCTCCGAGACGCGGGCAAACAAGCGGCAGAACGTCGGCTGGCTGGGCGCGGGATACTCGCCTGAGGCGGTGCGGCGCACGCCCAGGGCGGCGCGTTGCCGCGACGAGAGCCGGCGGGAGAAGGCGGCCAAATCTTTTTGGCCGCGCGGCGCGCCGGCGAGATAGGCGCAGGCGGCGATCCCCAGCAGTGCGAAGAGCGGATACTGGCCCATGCGCCGGCGGTAGTCGGGCACCGCGCGAAAGTGCTCCGCGAGCGACTGCAGCGCGGCGGCCTTCAGGGTGCTGCGCACCGGCACCTTCGCCTCGACCGCCGCGAGCGCAGGTTTGAGGTGCTCGGCCTGCAGGCTGCGTCGGGCGTTTTTGACCAGTTCACGCACGAAGAGCCGCTTGGGCCGGTCATGGTTTTCGTAGTAGTCGCGCGACTGGCGGCCGTGGCCCTGGGTCTGCCCCACTTCGCTCCAGCCCGACGCCCGATACACGGTGCCTTTGAAGCGCTCCGGATCGACGAAGGTCTCCACCACCAGCACCGGATGAGCGTAGCGCGCTTGCCAGTCGTCGCTGAGCCGCGCCAGCACGCGGCTCAAGACCGCCGAACCCAGATTGGGCACCGTGCGCCCGGGCAACAGCAGGAAACGCACGTTGTTGGCCACCAGCGCGAGGCGCCGGCGGCGCTGCTCGTCGCTCCAGCCGATCCACTGTTCGCGCGGGCGCAAGTGCAGCGCCGCCGCCGCGAAAATCACCACCGCGACCCATTCACCCTGCGCATCGCTCACCGCATAGTGCAGCTGCTCGCCGACGGCCTGCACCGCGCCCAAATAGTGATGCGCGGCGAGCAGGCCCTGCGCTCGCTCGCGCAACTCCGGGGTGTCGAGCTGGTGCACCTGCACTGTTCGTAGCAGCACGGACAGCTCTTCCGGCAGCGGCTTCGTCGGCGACGCGGACTTCACGGGCGTGGGATTCATCCCGCGAGCCATGAAAAGTTTTCGGCAAAAGTCCCGCCAAATCGCTCAGCCTCCACTCGGAACAATCACTTAGCTTCAAATAAGGATTCGCGGTGCGGTCGCAACCCCGTTGCAACCCGTCGCACGCGCCCGCGTCTCGACAACCGTTCCCGCGTAACTCACGTTCCCCCACTCAATCATGCGCTCCCTGCCTATTGTTTCCCCGGTTCGTCGTTCCCCTTACCGACGTCGCGCCGCCCGCGCGTTTACGCTCCTCGAAATCCTCGTCGTCCTCGCGATCATCGGTCTGCTCGCTGGCCTCGCGATCACCAATGTCGGCAATATCTTCGGCGGCGCCCAAATCGGCACGGCCCAGCTCTTCGTGAAGGAGACGATGAAGACCTCGCTCGTCACCTATCGCATCCACATGGGCGACTACCCGTCCACCGCCGACGGCCTCATGGCCCTCGTTACCCGCCCCGGCACCAAGGGCGAGCGCTGGGCCGGCCCCTACATCGAAGGCGGCAAGGTTCCCCTCGATCCGTGGGGTGAGCCCTATCAATACGCCTACCCCGGCACCCGCAATAAAGGTAACTACGATCT
>JBJXFY010000263.1:0-3211 GCA_046155815.1 Limisphaerales bacterium
AACGTGGCGCAGAAGCTCGCGCTGTTTCAGGCTCTCGTCCGCTGCGGGGTCAAGGAGATCGAGGTCGGCGTCCCCGCCGCGTCGAACACCGAATTCGCCTTCAACCGCCTGCTCATCGAGAAGGGCCACGTCCCGGACGACGTCGCGATCCAGGTGCTGGTGCAGGCGCGCGAGGACCTGATCGAGCGAACCATCCAGTCGCTGGCCGGCGCGGGGAACGTCATCATCCACCTCTACAATTCCACCTCGCCCGCGCAGCGCCGCGTGGTCTTCGGCAAGTCCAAGGACGAGATCAAGGCCATCGCCGTGCAGGGCGCGCGGTGGATTCACGAGCGCCTGCCGCGCCTGGCCGGCGCGAATGTGCGCCTCCAGTACTCGCCCGAGAGCTTCAGCGGCACGGAGGTCGAGTTCGCCAAGGAAATCTCCGAGGCCGTCATGGACGTCTGGCGGCCGACCCCGGAGCGGAAGATGATCCTGAACCTCCCGGACACCGTGGAGGTCGCGATGCCCAACGTGTACGCCGACCAGATCGAGTGGATCTGCCGCAATCTCCGCGACCGCGAGGCGCTGGTCGTCTCTCTCCATACCCACAACGACCGCGGCACGGGCGTCGCCGCCACGGAGCTGGGCCTGCTGGCCGGCGGGGACCGGGTGGAGGGCACGCTTTTCGGCAACGGCGAGCGGACCGGCAACCTCGACGTGATCGCCGTCGCGCTGAACCTCTACATGCACGGCATCGCTCCCGGCCTGGACTTCTCCAACCTCGGCGCCCTGCGCGAGGTGTACGAGCGTTGCACCGGCCTGACCGTCCCGCCGCGCCAGCCTTACGCCGGGGAACTGGTCTTCACGGCCTTCAGCGGCTCGCACCAGGACGCGATCAAGAAGGGCCTCGCCGAGTGGGAGCGCGGGGAACGCCAGGTCTGGGACGTGCCGTACCTCACGATTGATCCGCGCGACATCGGCCGCGAGTACCGCGAGGTGATCCGGGTGAACTCGCAGTCCGGCAAGGGCGGCGTGGCGTACCTGCTCGAGTCCGAGTTTGGCATCGAGCTGCCCAAGGACATGCAGCGCGAGTTCGGCCCGATCGCCAACGACCTCGTGGACGCCCTCGGCCGCGAGGTCACCGGCGAGGAACTGAAGGGCATGTTCTGGCGCGAGTACGTGGACCGGCGCGGGCGCTGGGAGCTGGTGCATTTCCATGCGGACGGCGTGGAAGGCGTGTTCCACTGCCGCGCCTCCGCGCAGCGCGGCGGCCGCGAGGTCGCGCTCACCGGCGAGGGCAACGGCCCGATCGCCGCTTTTGTCCAGGCGCTCGTCACCGCGGGGGAGCCACCCTTCTCGGTGGCCTACTACAAGGAGCACGCGCTCGCCGCCGGCGCGGAGGCCAGCGCCATCGCGTACATCCAGGTCAAGGCCGCCGATGGCCGCACGCGCTGGGGCGCGGGCGTGGACACGAGCATGGAGCTGGCCTCGATCAAGGCCGTGCTCAGCGCGGTGAACCGGCTGGAGCCCTAGCCTGCCCTTCCGGAAATGAGCAGCACGCGGCACCCCCTGATCCGTCCAGTCTCCTTGGCGGATGCGGAGGCCTGCCGTGCTGTCGTGGACGCGGTAGCCCGCGAGGGACGCTGGCTCATGGCGGTGGAGGGCTTCACGGTGGAGGCCACGCGCGAGTTCATCCGCGGCAACCTCGAGGGGGGAAACATCCATGTCGTGGCCGCCTTGGATCGCGACGTGGTCGGCTGGTGCGACATCGTACGCGCCTGGCCATTCGACGGTTTCCGCGACAACGGTCGCCTTGGCATGGGCCTTCTGGCCGGCTGGCGCGGGCAGGGCCTGGGCCGCGCGCTGGCCTCGACGGCCGTCCAGCGGGCGTGGGACTGCGGCTTCCGCCGGATCGAGCTGGAGGCCTTTGCGACGAACACGCCGGCGCTCGGGCTCTACCGCGCACTCGGCTTTGTCGAGGAGGGCCGCAAGCGTGCGGTGCGCCTGCGGCACGGAGTGGTCGAGGACCTCGTTTGCATGGGGCTGCTGCGGGACGAGGCCGCACAGGCGTGAACCGCGTGAGGTGGCCCGGGCCCAGGCCGCCCGGGTGCCCGGACAAGTCGCAGCCGGAGCGGTGGCTGGCGTCGCCGGCGGCTCCATCGCCCGCAGGTCCGCCGGCTTGCCACGAGCCAGGCCCGCGGCCGATGCTCATCGCCGATGATGCCTCTTCGAAGCCTGGCCACGGCGCTGCTGCTCACGCTGCCGCCCTGCCTCGCCGCCGGTACCGACGCGGACGTCCGGCTGCGCCAAGAACTGGAGCAGGCGCAACAGCGCATCCGCCAGCTTGAGGAGGAGAACGCCCGCCTGCGCGGAACGCCGCCGCCCGCCGCGCCCGTGGGCTTGCCGCCGGCCGTGGCCACGCCGGCAACCGCGCCCGCCGCCGCAGGCACCCCGGCCGCCGTGACGGTGGTCACGATGCCGCCGCTCACCGAGGGCGAGACCGTGACGCTGGACCAGCTCATCGCCGACTACCGGCAGAGCCAGCTTGCGGCGGACGCGCGCTACCAGGGCCGCCGGTTCCGCGTGCGGGGCACCGTGGAGCAGATCGCGAAGGTGTTCGCGATGCTCCAGTTCGACGTGACGCTCCGCGGGCAGGATCCGCTCGCCCGCGCGCAGGCGAAGGTGACGTTCCCGGGCATCAGCGACGTGCGGCTCACGCCCAACGGCGCGGAGCTTTTCGGCCGCCGTCCCTTCAAGGCGGAGCTTCCGCTGCTCCGGGCGGGGGAGGAGTTCGAGTTCGAAGGCGAGTTCGAGGGCCTCGAGGGCGGCGTCCTGCGGTTCAACAAGGCCAAACCCGTTGCGCCGTAACCGTCCGCCGCCGGTCATGAGCCCCTTCGAACACCCGGTCTTCCGGATGGCCTGCCAGCAGTTCGAGGCCGTGGCGGACTTTCTGGAGATGCCCGCCGGCGACCGCGAGCGCGTCATGCTGCCCAAGCGCGCGGTCACCGTCTCCGTGCCCATCCACCGCGACGACGGCCGCACCGAGGTCTTCTACGGGTACCGCGTCCAGCACCACCTCACCCTCGGCCCGACCAAGGGCGGGATCCGCTACCACCCCGACGTGACGCTCGGCGAGGTGGCCGCGCTGGCCATGTGGATGAGCTGGAAGTGCGCCCTCACCGGCCTGCCCTACGGCGGCGCCAAGGGCGGCGTGGCCTGCGACCCGCAC
>JBJXFY010000080.1:0-5153 GCA_046155815.1 Limisphaerales bacterium
ACGGGCACGGCGGGGCCGAAGTCGAGGGCGGACGCGGGCTGGCCCAGCAGCGACGCAACGAGGATGAAAACGGAAAATCTCACGGCGCGGCGGGGACTCACGCCCATTTCCCCGCGGCCGGCAAGGGCCGGAATCTCTGCCTCCCGAAGGCGACAGCGGGTTCGGTTTCATGGGCCGGCCTGGGTGTTCGGGGGCCGGGGAGTCGAGGACGAGGAGGAGCACGAAGGAGCGGCGCGGCTTGACCCTCCCGCCATCGGCTCCACTTTGGTGGGCGTGTTTTCCAAGGCGCTGTTGCTGGCCGCCGCGTGCCTCGCGGTGCTGCCCCTGAACGCCGGCGATCCCGAGCGTTCCGTCATCCAGATCATCACCTTCAGCCAGTCGCCGGTGTGGGACGCGCCGTGGCGTTTCACGCCCGTGGGCCGCAGCGGCGGGTCCGGATTCGTCATCAAGGGCCGGCGCATCATGACGAACGCGCACGTCGTGGCCTGGGCCAAGCAGATCCTGGTCCGCCGCTTCCAGGACCCCCGCCCGTACGAGGCCCGCGTCGCCTTCGTCGGCCACGACTGCGACCTCGCGGTGCTTGAGGTGGACGACCCGGCGTTCTTCAGCGGGATCGAGCCGCTCGAGTTCGGCGAGCTGCCGGACGTGCGCTCCACCGTGATCACCTACGGCTACCCCGCCGGCGGCGAGCAGATCTCCTACACGCGCGGCGTGGTCTCGCGCATCGAGGTGCAGAACTACGTCCACCCCGGCAACCGGTCGCTGCTCGCGGTGCAGACGGACGCGGCGATCAACCCCGGCAACTCCGGCGGCCCGGTGATCCAGGACGACAAGGTGGTGGGCGTCGCCTTCCAGGGCGTGCCCGGCCTCGAGAACGCGGGCTTCTTCATCCCGCCCCAGGTCGTCGGGCATTTCCTGACGGACATCGGGGACGGGAAGCACGACGGCTTCCCGCTGGCCGGCCTCCGGCTGGTGTCGCTGGAGAACCCCGCCTTCCGGCGCTTCCTCGGCCTCGAGGACGACGGGGTGGGCGCGCGCATTGACAGCCTGGTGGCGGGCGCCGCGGCGGCGGGCGTGCTCAAGCCGGACGACGTGCTGCTCGACGTGGCGGGCTTCGCGGTGGGCAGCGATGGAAACATCCTCTACCGGGGCAACCGCGTGGCCGCGGGCGTCGCCTTCCAGGAGGCGCAGAATGGCGAGACCGTGCCGCTGAAAATCCTGCGCGAGCGCCGGCCCCTCGACCTCGACCTGAAAATGACCACGTACGACGGCGACCGCCTCGCCGGCAACCAGCACGACGTGCCGCCGCGCTACTTCGTCTTCGCCGGGCTGGTCTTCACCACGCTCAGCAACGACTTCCTCCGCACCTTCGGCCGCGACTGGAACAGCCCGGCCAACGCCTCGCTGGTCCATGAGCTTTTCTACCTTCGCCATGAGCAGCCCAAGGAGGCACGACCCGAGCCCGTCGTCCTGGTCAATGCGCTCGCGCACCCCGTCAACGCCGACCTCTCCGTGCGCGGGCGCGTGCTGGTGGACAAGATCAACGGCGTGCGCATCGAGCGTCTGGAAGACGTGATCCGCGCCTTTGAGGGCGCCACCGGCCCGCAGCACCTGATCGAGTACGCCGGCCGCGGCGGCTTCGACGGCTTGGACCGCGCCGCGGCCACGGCCGCCAACGCCGCCATTCTCCAGACCTACGGCATCCCCTCCGACCGCCGCCTATGACCCGCCGCCCCCCCGCACTCCTCCTCCTGCTCGTCCTCGTCCTCGGGACCCGCCCCGCCTCACGCGCCGCGGACCTCGCGTCCTGGGGCGCCTCGCTGGTGACCGTGGAGGTGACGTTCAAGGACTACGACCTCTTCCAGCCGTGGACGCGGCCGACGCGCAGCATCCGCAAGCACGGCCTGGTGGTCGGCGAGAAGGAGATCCTGACCACCGCGCAGCACCTCCCGAACCAGACCCTCGTGCGCCTGCAGAAGAACGGCCGCGGGCGCTGGCACAACGCGACGGTGAAGTGGCTCGACCCGCACACGGACCTGGCGGTGCTCACCACGGAGGAAGCGTCGTTCTGGGACGGCCTCAGGCCCGCCGCCCTGGCGGACCGGGTACCGCGCGCGAGCGAGTTCACCCTCCTCCGCTGGCGCGACGGCAACCTGGAGGGCCGCCGCGTCGAGTTCAGCAAGTTCACCGTGGGGGAGGGCGTGCTGAGCTTCGCGCCGCGCATGATCCTCGAGGTGAACACCGACATCAGCGGCCTGGGCTGGGCCGAGGCGGTGACCATTGACGGCCAGATCATCGGCCTCACGAGCGCGAAGGGCGGCAACACCTGCAACGTGATCCCGGCCGGCTTCATCCGCCGCGTGCTCGAGGCGCAGCGCGCCGGCGGCTTCACCGGCCTCGGTTACTTCGACTTCGTGTGGCAGCCCACCCAGAACCCGGCCACGTTCGACTTCCTGCGGCTGCCCGGGGCTCCGCGCGGCGGCGTGGTGATCGAGACGGCCTCCCGCCCCGGCGCGCAGCGCGTGCTCCAGTCGCGCGATGTGCTGCTGGAAATTGACGGCTTCGCCGTGGACAGCGAGGGCGACTACGACGATCCGGACTACGGCCACCTGAACGCGGAGAACCTCGCCACCCGCTCGCGCTTCGCCGGCGAGGCGGTCAAGCTGAAGATCCTGCGCGACGGCCAGGAACAGGAAACCGAGTACCGCCTGCCGCGCGCCGAGTTCACCAACGAGCTGGTGCCGCGCGAGGCCTTCGGCCGCGATCCGGAGTTCCTCATCGCCGCGGGCCTCGTCTTCCAGCCCCTCAACCAGCCCTTCCTGCGCGGGTGGGGCGATGAGTGGGCGCGACGCGCGCCCTTCCGGCTGACGTACTTCCAGAACGATCAGCCCACCGCCGGGCGCCCCGCGCTGGTGCTGCTCAGCAACGTGCTGCCCGACACCGCCAACCTTGGTTACCAGACCGCGCGCTTCCTTGTGGTGGACAAGATCAACGGCCGCACGATCGGCACGCTCGATGACGTGGCCGCCGCGCTCAAGGAGCCGCGGGACGGCGTCCACCGGGTGGAGTTCAAGCCCGGCGAGTCCCTCCAGCGCCTGCTGCTTGATGCCGCCACGCTCGACGCCGCCACGGCCCGGGTCCTGCAGCGCTTCAGCATCCCGGCCGCCCGCTCAGCCCCGCCCGCCGGCTGAACCGGTGGGGCGGAACCGCGTTTCGTTCCGACGGACCCCTCTCGCGGGGACACCCGCCGCCGGACGCAGCAGCAAAAAGGGCGTCCCGGAAACCCGGGACGCCCTTGGCATAGCAGGCCGCCGACTAGTTCAGCGCCTCCACCGCGGCCTTGTAACCGGCCGCGTCGGCCGCGGCGATGAGCTTGTCCACCGAGACCTGCTCGGGGTTGAACTCGACCACGGCGTGCTTGCCGACGGAGCAGACGTTGGCGCTGCTCACGCCCTGCACGCCCGTGAAGGCCTTCGAGAGCTTGTCGGTGCAGGTGCCCTCGGCGAGGCCGGCGACGGCCAGGGTGACCTGCTGGGCCTCGACGTGGTAGCCGGCGTCCTTCAGCGCGGCCATGATCTTCGCGGAGCAGACCTTGCCGCCGTCATAGCTCACCTTGGTCATGTGGCTCTGGCCGCAGGTGTCCACGGCCTTCACGCCGTCGAGCTTGGCCACGACCATGCTGAAACCGGCGGTGGCCTCGTTGCAGGCGGATTCCTTGACCTTGAGGACGACCTGCTGCGCCTTGGTGGAGGGGCAGCACTCGTCGGTCTTGGCGGCGGTGGTTGCGGAGCAGGCGGAGCCCGCCTTGGCGGACTTGGTGGCGGCGCAGGTTTCGCCGCCGGCGTAGGCGACGGGCACGGCCGCCAGCAATGCGGCGGCGCCCAGGATGCGGAGGGATTTGTTCATTGGATGTGCGGTGCTTGGCTAAGCGGGGGTTGGATAGCAGCGGCCGGGCAAATGTTCAAGCGAGGTTTGGGATGCGGACGGCTGCCCGGGCGCAGGGTTGGAGTTCACCGTTTCGCAGGTTGGCAACCTGCTCGCCATGGGACCGGGCGACGCACGCACGCCCCGTCGGTGCAGGAGAAGGCTTGCGGGACGGTGAGCGGATGCGCCCAAGCCCGGCGCCATCCCGACATGGCCCGGCCGCGCGTCCATTCCCCAACTGCGGCGAGGCGCCTCCGTCACGACCGCAGCGCCTCGCGCTGGAGCCGCTGCAGATCCCGCAGGCCGCCACGGCCCAGCACGAGCATCGCGTCCAGTTCCTCCGCGCTGAAGGTCGCCTCCTCGCCGGAGCCCTGCACCTCGATGAACTTCCCGGCGTCCGTCATCACGAGGTTCATGTCCACCGCCGCCGCCGCGTCCTCGCCGTAGTTGAGGTCCAGCAGCGGCGCACCGCCCACCACGCCGAGGCTCACGGCCGCGACCTGCTCGATGATGGGCGACGCGCCGAGCTTGGCGTCGGCCTGGAGCTTCCTCACCGCGAGGCTGAGCGCGACCCACGCGCCGGTGATCGAGGCCGTGCGCGTGCCGCCGTCGGCCTGGAGCACGTCGCAGTCAATCCACAGCGTGCGCGGGCCGAGCCTTTCCAGGTCCACCGCGGCGCGCAGGGCGCGGCCGATGAGCCGCTGGATCTCGGACGAGCGGCCGTCCAGCCGGCCCTTGGTGATGTCGCGCGGCTTTCGCGGCGCGGTGCTGTAGGGCAGCATCGAATATTCGGCCGTGAGCCAGCCGCCGGGGACGCCCTGCTCCTTCATCCAGCGCGGCACCACCTCCTCGACGCCCACGGCGCAGATCACCTGCGTATTGCCCCAGTGGACGAGCGTCGAGCCGGCGGCGGCGGGGGCGACGTGGTTCTCGAAACGGACGGGGCGGAGCTGGTCGGCCTGGCGGCCGTCGGCGCGGGCGGTGGTGTCGGTCAAGGACATGGCCGGGAGGCTAACCGGCCGCCGCAGTGGAAGCCAACGCCGGCCGAAGCGCACGAAGGCGCCCGCGATGGCCCGGGCGCGGTTGCTGACGACCAAGCAGGAGCTGGTGACCCGGGGCCGCCCCCGGACACGCTCAGGGAAGCCGCGCCCGGCCCGGCCAGGCGGACACGGAAGGAAGGACCGCGAAAGGAACGACCGAAGGCTGCCCAGGAAGAGCACTCAACTCAC
>JBJXFY010000277.1:0-3461 GCA_046155815.1 Limisphaerales bacterium
GCCACCCACGCCTGCGCGAGGAAGATCAGCGGCAGGTGCGCGAGGTACATCCAGTACGCCGCGTCCGCGACGTGGCGGCCGGTGCGGCTCTCCGTGTTGAAGCAGCGCTGGAACAGCCCGAGGAAGCCGAGGCTCAGCGCCGCCGTGGCCACGCTGTACACCGCCAGCGCAACGAAGCGCGTGCGCCAGTAGCCCGGCGTAGACGGCTGCAGGGCGAGGTGGTCCGTCATCTGGAAGGCCGCCGCAAACGCCGCGCCGCCCGCCGCCAGCCACGGCGCCCACCACCGCGCCGGTCCGTGGAGCAGGCCCGCGTGCCTATGGACCAGCCAACCGGCGAGGAAGTACACGAGGTACAGCCCGAGCAGGTTGACTTCCGGAATGAGCATGAAGAGGGGAAACGGCAGGAAGGCGGCGATGGGGGTGCCGATTTCCAGCCCGAACATCACCAGCATGAACGGGTACGCCGGCACGGCCAGCAGCAGCGGCCCCCACGCCCGCGTGAGCGCGGCCTGCGTTGCGGCATCCAGCCAGCCTCGCACCCTCGGCCCGAGCCGCCGCACGCCCAGACCCACCAGCCAAGGGCCGACGACGGCGAACACCAGCAGATACCAGAGAAACCAGAGCTGCCCGAGCGCGAAGAAGCGGGTCCACTGCGGCAGGAACGGCAGCAGCGCCGGGGCCTGCGCCGAAGCCGGATTCACGGCCGCCTCCGTGGTCTTTTCCGCGATGTAGGCCTCGCGGTCGTTCCAGAACCGTGGTTCAAAAAAATTGACCGGCGGCCCGCCGGCACGGGCGCGGCTGAACTCATCCGCCCAGCGTGTCGCCGGCAGGAGCGTCACCAGCCCGAGCAGCAGCGGCAGACCCACGCGCCGCCAGCGCCGGCGGAGGAATTCCCGGTGGCCGGCGCGCGCCACGACCATCCGCGCGAAGAAACCCGAGACGAGGAAGAACAACGGCATCCGGAAGCTATGGAGGCCGTGAAAAATCCAGTCCGCCACGACGCTCCGCTCGCGGTCCTGCACCGACCAGACGTAGGAGAAGACCGTGGTGAACGACACCGCCGCGTGCAGGACGATGCCCAGCAGCATCGCCACCGCCCGCAGCGCGTCGAGACCGTGGTGGCGCGGGCGTAAGGCGGGAGGTGGGGCGGCGTCGGACATGGGCCGCGGCGGTGTAGCGGAAACGGGCGGCGGAGGGGAAGGCTGGCTCGCCGTCCGGCATCGCCGCCACGGCCTCACGTCCGCCCGCACTGCGCCTCGTGCCGGAGCGCGTGGTCCACCAGCACGAGCGCCGTCATCGCCTCGACCATCGGCACGGCGCGCGGCAGCACGCACGGGTCGTGGCGCCCCCGGCCCCTCAGCGTGGTGTCCTGAAGCTGCACGTCCACCGTGTCCTGCTCGTGCATCACGGTGGCGACGGGCTTGAAGGCGACGCGGAAGTAGATCGTTTCCCCGTTGCTGATGCCGCCCTGGATGCCGCCGCTGCGGTTCGTCACGGTGCGCACGCGGCCGGCCACGTTGCGGAAGGCGTCGTTGTGCTGCCGGCCGGTGAGCCGGATGCCGTCAAAGCCGCTGCCGATCTCGAAGCCCTTGCTCGCCGGCAGGGACAGCATCGCCTTGCCGAGGTCCGCCTCCAGCCGGTCGAAGACGGGCTCGCCCCAGCCCGGCGGCACGCCGCGCGCGACGCCCAGCACGACGCCGCCCACGCTGTCACCCTCGCCGCGGCGCTGCTCGATCAGCGCGATCATCCGCTCCGCCGCCGCGGGGTCGGGGCAGCGGACGATGTTCGCCTCGACCTGCGCGGCCGTGAAGGTTTCCGGGTCCACCGCGGCGGCGAGTTCCTGCACCTGCGTCACGGCGGCGAGGACTTCCACGCCCCAGCGCTCGCGGAGGAGCTTCTTCGCAATCGCGCCGGCGGCGACGCGGCCGACGGTTTCGCGCGCGCTGGTGCGTCCGCCGCCCGGCCAGGCGCGGTGGCCGAACTTGGCCTGGTAGGTGTAGTCGGCGTGGCTGGGCCGGAACTTCGTCGCCATCTCGCCATACGCCTCCGGGCGGAAGTCCTCGTTGCGCACCAGCATGGAAATGGGCGTGCCGAGCGTGCGGCCCTCGAAGGTGCCGCTGAGGATCTGCACGGTGTCCGCCTCCTTCCGCGGCGTGGTGATGCTGGACTGTCCGGGCCGGCGGCGGTCGAGGTCGGGCTGGAGGTCGGCCTCGGTGAGCGCGAGCCGGGGCGGGCAGCCGTCCACCACCGCGCCGACGCCCCCGCCGTGGGATTCGCCCCAGGTGGTGACGCGGAAGAGCTGGCCGAACGTGTTGCCCATGAGCAGCCGAGGGTGCGGAAAAGCGGATGCGGGGTCAAACCACGCGGGCAGCGGGGGATCGTGCTCATCCTCGTCCTCGAAACGCGAATGCTTGTACGCACTCATCCCCGGAACCCCGCCGCCCCGGTCAGAGTTCCGGCTTCTGAATCTGCGCCTGCAGCTCGGACGGCAGCGTGCCCCACAGCCGGGGATGGCTTTCAACCAGCCGCGCAATATCGCCCAGATCCTTGATCCGTTTGCTCTGCCGCCGGGTCTTGTCCGACCAGGCCAGAATCTTGCCCGCCAAAGTGTCCTCCAGCGAAGCGACGCGCAGCAGGATGCCATGCACGTCGGCCGGCACGGCCCGTTCGGGAAACGTCCGGTAGAACGCCGCCGTGCTGAGCTGCAGGCTCACTTGCGACCGCCCCTTGAAGTTCACGGACCAGTCGAAGGTTTCCGCCTCGAAGCCGGCCGCCTTCAGGCATTCGACGGCCCGCGCGATGTCCGCCGCGGCGACGACGAAATCCACGTCGCGCGTCACGACCGGCTCCGCCGCCCAATGGTTGACCGCCACGCCGCCGATGGCGCACCACGCGATGTCCGTCCGCTCCAAGGCGTCCACCAGGCGCATCACGTCGTCGGTGCCGCCGGCGGTCTGCCACTGGTAGAAACGCTTGGCCGTCACGGGGCCGCAGCTTGTCCAACGGCGGGCGAAGGGTCAAACCACGCCGGGAACAGGGGATCGTGCTCGTCCTCGAAACAGCAGGACGTGCCGCCATCGTCACCGCTCAGCCGGATACTCCACCGCCGCGTCCAGCGCGACGCGCCAGGTCCCGCTCCAGCCGGTCCGCCGCCAGATGCGGAGCCAGCCGCCGATCCTGGCGGGCTGTCCGGGACCACTCGTGAGCGCCTCCGCCTCGCCCCACGCCCAGCCCAGATCGCCGCCTTCGGCGACGAAGAGCCCTTGGCGGACGTCGCGGGTGCCGGGGCGCGCGGCGGGCAGAGCATCGGCGGCGTTGCGGCGGCCCAGCACAGGCGCGTTCCCGGCCCGCAGCACGCGTACGCGCCGGTGGGCGTACTGTGCGATGGCCGCCGCCTCGCCCAGCCGGGTTGCCTGGCGGGCGAACGAGTCCTCCATGTGACGAAGGTCACGGCCGCGCGC
>JBJXFY010000285.1:0-15910 GCA_046155815.1 Limisphaerales bacterium
TGTCACAAGTTGTCTCAAACAAATGAGTGATATTCTCGGCCTTGATAATCTCGATGAAATCAATGACAGAACCGGCCATCCCTACATCAGCCTCAAGATTCTACTGTCTCTATACCGTCGCGTGAAGCGGCTGGTTGATTACAACAGCCGCGGGCAAGCGTTTTTCAAGAACCAAAAGTAGATCTCTTGGCGCCAGATCTTTGAATCGGACTCCTATTTGGTTGGCCAGCCTCTGTTCTAATCAGCGGCATCCCCTGCCGGGCCGGAGGCCGGCGCTCCTCCGATGTGCTGCCGGCATCGAGGGTCACTGCGCGCTCGGAACAGGGCTTTAGCCCACGGCTGCGTTCGTCCGCAGGTCATGGCGGAAGCAGCCGACGCTTCCTCCCCCGCTCGTTGAAGCGGCATGAATACCGCGCGCCTGCGGCAAGGGCCGTGCCTGGTGCCGGTCCCACGCGCCTCACGCCCGCGCGATGGCCACGAGGGCGGAGCGGGGCAGGGCGTCGCCGCCGTCGGGCCAGTGGCTGGTGAGGGCGTCCGGCCCCGTGCTGCCGTCGCCGGGGTGCTGGACGTTCACCCACAGCTCGGCGCGGTCGGGCGAGAGGGTGGGGGCGCAGAACTCCGCGCCGCACGGGGCCACGGCCAGCCGCAGCACCTGTCCGGCCTTGGGCCCGGCGGTGGGCACGAGCGTCAGGAAGTTGTTGCCGAAGATCGCCTGCGGCGAGTCCGCCACGGGCTTCGCCTTCTGCGAATAGTCCGTGCAGACGAGCAGGTGGTGCGCGTCGGTGAAGGCGAGGTTGTCCGGCCACGCGAGGCCCGTCTGCGGGCTGCCGGGCAGGAAGATTTCCCACGAGAACTCCAGCGCGCCCGCATCGCCGTCGCGCTCGCGCAGCCGGGCCACCGCGCCGGCCACCGCGGGGAAGTACTTCTCGTCGTGCTTCTGCTTCACCGGCTCGTGCGCGGTCAGGGCCACGAACACGTCGCCGTTCAGCGGATGCACCTCGACGTCCTCGGGCCGGGCCAGCGGCGTGCCGCCGGCCAGCTTGGCGGCGGTGCGCGTGTGGACGCCGATGCGGGCGAGGTCGAAGCCGGCCTCCCGCAGGCGCGGGTCGCGCGCGGGGTCGAGCGGGAGCCAGCGGCCGTTCACCGTGTCGGCAACGTGCAGCGTGCCGTCGGTGAGGAGGCGGCGGGCGGCCTTGCCCACGGCGGGGTCGAGGCGCTCGCGGGAGACGAACTTGTAGAGGCACTGGTCCTCGCGGTCGTCGCCCAGGTAGGCGGCGAGGCGGCCGTCGCGCGTGACGGCGAAGGCGATGTTTTCGTGGCTGAAGCGGCCGAGGGCGGTGTGCTTGAAGAGCTCGCGCGTGTCCGGGTCCACCTCGACGATGTAGCCCTGATGCTCGGCGGGCCGGTTGAAGAAGAAGGGCACGGGGAGCGCGGGCTGGTCCTTCATCTCGGGGTCGCCCCAGACGTCCTGAAAATTCTCCTCGGCGCTGCAGAACGTGCCCCAGGGCGTGACGCCGCCGCCGCAGTTGCAGCCGGAACCGGTGGCCTCGTGCGCGAACTCGAGCCAGCGCGATCCCGCCGCCGGGCCGGTGAAGCGCAGCACGGAGGACAGGCCGTCGAGGCGGAAGTTCGCCGGGTCGGGCACCGCGGGCCGCCAGCGGCCGTCGGCTCCGCGGCGGACCCGCAGGCACGAGCCCCCGATGGCGCGCAGGTAGGCCTCCGCGTGTTCGCGGGTCTTCATGCCGGACCAGGTACCGGTGATGAGCGGGAGGGCGGCGTTCTCGTGGTTCACCCACAGCCAGCCCTCGGTGGCGGAGCGCGTGACCAGGGCGAGGTAGTCGTTCATGTCGCCGTAGAGGTCGCCGCGGTCGTTGATGGGCTGGCCCTGGCGGAGCAGCACCTCGTATTGGAAGCCCGTCGGCAGCACGAGCGCGTCGGCGTGCGAATGGGGCACGGGCTGGAAGTCGAGGCCGTCGAGCAGCGGCGTGGCCACCGGCGCGGGCGCGGCCTGCGCGACCATCCATCCGGCCGTCATGCGATGGCCGGCGGCGACCACGGCGGACGCGCCGAGGAACTGCATGAACTGCCGACGGGATGGGCCGAGAGCGGTCATATCGTGCCCAAGGTAGCCCGACGGCCGCGCCAAGCCACGCAACGAGGCGGTGACGCCCCGGATCGGGCGCCGCCATGTCGAACGGTTCACGGTGCCAGCCGGCCTTCGCCAGCCGGCGGCTGGGCGTCACTTCGCCCCACCGGCAGGCAGCGGCACCTGCGCCGGGTGCATGAGATAGGCGACCAGGTCGCGCGCGGCGGGCTCTTCCAGCGCCTCAAGCAGGCCCTCGGGCATCAGCGACAGCGCGGAGGTTTCGAGGGACTCGAGGTCCGCGCGGGCGATCACGGCGGCCTCGGTCGGCGTCTGGAGCGTGAGCGTGTGGTCGTCCTGGGCGCGGATGAAGCCGTTGAGGCTCCGGCCGTCCTTCAGGTTCGCGACCACCATGCGGTACTCGGCCGCCACGACGGCGCTCGGCGTCACCAAGTTCTCCAACAGGTAATCCAAGTTCGCGCGGCCGGAGCCGGTGAGGTCCGGGCCGACATTCCCGCCCGTCCCGTAGAGGACGTGGCAGCTCACACAGGCCTGCGCAAACACCACGCGGCCGTGCGCCAGGTCGGCTTTGGCCAGCCGCTCCGGCGTGAGGCGCGCGCGCCAGCGTTCGAGGGCGGCGTGCTGCGCGGCGTCGGTGGCCTGCACCGCACCCCAGACCTCGGTGAGGCGCTGCGTGAGCGCGGCGTCGCCGAGGCCGGCGATCTGCCGGGCCAGGAACGGCGTGACCTCCGTGCGCGGAACCTGTCCGTCGGCCACGGCCCGCAGCAGCGCGCCCGCGGCGGCCGGCCGGGATGCCATCTCGGCCAGCACCTGCGCACGCTCGGGCGGGTCAATCCAGCGGTACTTGCTGAGCGCGAGGCCGGCGGCGTCCGGGGCGTCCAGCCGCAGCAGCCCGGCCAGCGCGACACCGCGGATGGCATAGTCGTCCGCGTGGGCGCGGAGCAGCGGGGCCAGGTCGGGCGCGCCGGCGTCGAGCAGCGACTTCACCGCGGCCCGACGCGCGGCGCCGTCGGCGTTCTTGTCCCCGACAAGCCGTCGCAGCTCGTCCAGCGCGTGGCCGTCGCCGAAGAGCAGGTTGAGGTCGCGCAGGCGCTCGCGGGTCTCGCCGTCGGCCCCGCGGCCGACCGCGGCGGAAAATTCGGCCCAGCCCTCGGGCGGCGCGGCCTTGCGTAGCCCGCGGTACGCGTCCGCGAGGCCGCGCAGGAGGTCGAGGGCGAGGTCGGGCCCGCGCGCGCTCTCCCGGCCGCTGCCGCGCAGCAGGGCGGCCAGCGCCGCGGGCGCGTCGTCGCGCATCTCGGCCAGCCGGCGGGCGGTGAACTGGCGGATAAGGCGGTGGTGAGTGTTGAGGGCGAGTTCCGCTCCGGCCCCGGGCTGCGCGGTGATGAGCGGCGACACGCCGTACCACAGCAGCAGCGGGAGGTTGTGGTCGCCGAGGTCCTCGTTCCGGCCAAGCAGGGCCGAGGCGAGTTCGCGGCGCGGCTCCCAAGGCAGGCGCCGGAGGTTGGACGCCAGGTAGAGGCGGACAAGGGCCGAGTGGTCCGTCCGGGCCAGCTCGACGAAGCGGGCGAGAACCTCCGGAGCCGGCCGCCCCGACGCGGTCGCCGGGTAGCCGACCGGCCGGCCGGTGGAATACCCCAGCACGGGCCACGGCTCGGCCAGCAGCCGGACGGCCCAGCTCCGGACGTGCTCGTCCGCGTCGCGGGTCTGCTCAAGCAGCCACGCGGGTGGGGCGGCACCGAGGGCGTTCAGGCCCCACAGGGCGCGCAGCTTCGTCCGCGTGTCGGGCTGGCGGGGATGCACCGTTTCCAAAGTCCGACGCGCGGCGGACAGGTCGCGGCCGGCGGCGGCGCGGTCGGCGAGGACGCGGCGCGCCATGCGGGCGAGCCATTCGTTCCGCTCGAAGAGCAGCGCCACCAGCTTCTCGTCCGGCAGCGTGGCGAGGTCGGCCTGCTGGCGTTCCTTGGGCGTGCCGTGGGTGATCTTGTAGATGCGGCCCGACGAGCGGTGGATGCCGTCGTGGTCGTGGCATTCGCCCGTGTCCGACCAGTCGGCCACGAACACGCCGCCGTCCGGCCCCTGGATGAGATCAATGCCGCGGAACCACGGGTCGCCGAAGAACACCATGTCCGGCTCGTGCCGGCCGACGTAGCCGGAGCCGTTCCGTTCAAGGCGCTCCACGTTGAACCGCCGGCCGTGGAAGTTGATCGTGAAGAGCCGGCCGTGCAGGGCCTCGGGCCAGTTCTCGCCCTGGTAGATCATCAGCCCCGTGTGCGCGTGGCCGCCGCCCAGCGCGTCGCTGGTGGGCGCGACCGCGGCGTCCTCCTGGCCTGCAGTCGAATCCTGCCAGCTCTTGCCGGTGTCGAAGTGGTAGTGATCCGCGTGCTGCGGGATGAGGGCGTAGCTGTGCGGATGCACATCCTGCCCGTGCATGCGCTGGAAGTGCGCGCCGGGGATGGCGTGCCAGAGATGGCCGATGACGGTGTTGATGAAGAACGGCTCGCCCTCCGCGTTCCAGTCGAGGCCCCACGGGTTCGTGGTGCCGTGGCTGACGGCCTCGACGACGCGGTGTTCCGGGTGATAGCGCCAGACGCCGCCGTTCATCGCCACGCGTTCCGCCTCGGGCGCGCCCGGCCGGCCGATGCGCGCCTGGCTGGAGATGCCCACGCGGCCCCAAAGCCAGCCGTCCGGGCCCCAGCGCAGGCCGTTGGCGAACGTGTGCCGGTTGCCGCCCGTGGTGGTGAAGCCGTCCAGCAGCACCTCGGGCTCGCCGTCCGGCACGTCGTCGCCGTCGCGGTCGGCGAGGAAGAGCAGTTGCGGCGGGCAGACGACGAACACGCCGCCCCGCCCGACCTCGACGCTGGTGAGGATCTTCGCCCGGTCCCAGAACACCTTCCGCGAGTCGAAGCGGCCGTCGTGGTCCGCGTCCGCGAAGATCACCACACGGTCGAGAAGGTTCGTGTCGAAGACGGTCTTCGCGTCGGCGTAGGTGTAGTTTTCCGCGACCCACAGCCGGCCGCGCGGGTCGAAGGCCATCGCGATGGGCTGCCGCACGTCCGGCTCGGCGGCGAAGAGCGTGGCCTGGAAGCCGGGCGGGAGCTTGATCGCGGCCAGGGCCTCGGCCGGCGACCGCGGCGCGCGGTCCGGCTTCTCGGTGTTGAACGGCTCGGGAAACGACGCCGCGCCGGCCGCGGCGGCCAGCAGGGCGAGCGCGAAAAGGAGGAGACGGGTCACGCCCCGGAGTGTGTCCGCCGCCCGCCCGCCCGCGCAACGCCGCGATGGTTTGACCTTCACATCCGCAGCCGCAACACGCCATTCGTCCCCGCTGGTGGCAGTGAGTGTTCGAGCGAAACCGGTTCGTCCGGATCGCCGGCGGGCGCGGTGTCATGCAGTTCCGCGACCGGTTCCCAGCGCACGAAATCCTCCGTGCGTTCGAGCGTATAGGTGATGCCCGGCAGGCCGAGCACGGTGGCGCGGAGGTTCGGCGCGCCGGGCAGGAGGCGGAGCGCGGGCGGCAGCGGCCCGGACTGCGGCGGCGTCACGACGCCGGTGGCCACCTGGCCGTCCAGCGCGACGGGCAGCGCGCCCAGTTCCGGCCGCCAGCCGCCCAGCGGCAACCGCCCGTTCAGCACTGCGGGTTCGTCGCACGGCGGGCTGCCCGGCGGCACGAGCGGCGTGACGTGGACGACGCCGTTGCTGACGGTGCCGGCGAGCGACACCGCGCAAGAGTTGCTCAGCACGCCCGCGTAGCGCAGGTACGCGAGGTCACCTACGAGCTGGACGCGCCAGTCCAGCCGCGCGAGCGCGGCGTGTTCGGCGTTGGCGGCGGGCTGCTCGACGGCGCCGAGGTCCGAGGACGCGCCCTGCCAGCGCGGCTGGCCGTCAAAGTCCACGCCGCCCGCCGGCCCGCCGAGGTCGCGCGCGGTCGAGCCGGGCAGGAGGCGGAAGCCGTCGGGGGCAAGGAGGGGGTCGAAGGTGTGACTGGCGGGAGGGTGCTGGGCCTGATTCAGCAGACCCTGCGCATCGGCACCGTTGCTGAAGAAAAGGTTGTTGGTCAGGCCGGCCGAGGAACCCGTGGTGAGAACCCGCAATGCCACGCCGTTCGAGACAAACATGTTGGCCCATGCTCGGGGATCGAACGCCGCCGTGTTGGTGAAGAGCAGGGCGAGGCCCGGGGCGTTCGGATCGGCCGAGCCATTGCCGACGAATGTGCAATGATGAACGACAGGCTGGCCGCCATCCAGACCGTGCGCGCGAAACACGGAGCGGTCGTTGCCGGCGGCGGGCTGGTTTCCGCGGAAGACGCAGTGCGCCACCTCCGCGCGGCCGGACAGTTGAAGGGCCAGCCCGCCTGCGGAACTGCTGCCGGACGCCACGGTGTTCGACTCGAATAGGCAGCCCTGGATGCGAGCCTCCCCGGAGCGGACGGTCAGCGACAGCGCGGCTGTGCGCGGCGCGCGGTTGTCGCGGAAGCGGCAGTGCCAGAACTCCGGCGCACCCAGCAGCCTCACCGCGGCGCCCCCCACCGAACGCGCCGTGTCGCGGAACTCGCAGTCCGTGAACCGCGCGAGCGTGCCGGTGCCCTCGACAGGCGCGAGCGAGCCGTTGCTGTTCGCGCCTCCAACCACCGTCACGCGCTCGACGGCCACGGTGTCCGCCGTGGCGCTGAGTTCGAGGACGGCGTTGGTGCCCTGCGCGTCCAGGATGCTGGCCGCGCCGGCGGAGGGGCGGTCCGCCGCGTTGGTTTCCGTGCCGGCGAAGCCGCCACGCAGCGTGCTGAAGGGCGGCACGCGGTGCTCGCCCGTGTAGGTGCCGGCGGCCAGCCAGACCTCGAGAGGATGTTGGAAATCGGCGGCGGCAAGCGCACCGGCGACGGTGCGGCGGGCGGCGGCCCAGGTGGAGCCGTCCGCCGCATCATCGCCGTCTGGCCGGACCCGCATGATGCGGGCCGCCGGAGCGCCCACCGGCTGGCCGGTGCTTTCATGCGCGCCGATGTCCACGCGCCCGCCCTGCCGGCGCAGCTGGCCGTTGAAGTCGAGTTCGCCAGCCAGCGCGGCGTGGTCGTCGCTGCCAGCATTGACCGCCAGCGAATCGGGCGGCAGGCCGGCCATCAGGGCGGGGAAATCGCCCGGCAGCCGCGGGTCGGCGACGCGGTTGCCGGAGGTCGCCAACTGCTCCTCCGCCACGCCGGTGCCGCCGCGCAGCGGCCAGAAAAGATTGTGCGTGCAGGCCGCCGGGGCGCCCGACCCGCTCCGGCCCAGGAACGGACCCGGTCCCAGGAACAGGTTGTTGGCCACGGTCACCGGGTTCGTCCCGGTGAGGGTCACGATGACGGTGCCCGCCGCGGGCGAACCGTGGTTGTGCAGGAAGCTGTTGTTGATGAAGGAGGATCGGCCGCCCTGCGAGTAAATGGCCGCAGGCGGAAACGTGGAGCCGATTTCCGGCCCGGTGGCGATGTTGTGCAGAAACAGGTTGTTCGCGTAGAGCGAGGGCGGCCGGGCGGACGACCTGACTTCCACCAGCGCGGCGGCGGCCGGAGCCTGGTTCGCGATCAGGCGTGAACGGCTCAGCCGGACATCGCTTTCAAACACCTCGACCGCTCCGCCGACGCCGCCCGGGTCGAGGATGCGGTTGCCGATGAACTCGCAGTCCGCAACGTGCGCGGACGAGAGGTTGATGCTGAGCGCGCCGCAGCGGCTGGCCTTGTTGCCTTGGAACTTGCACCCGCGCACTTCGGCCGAACGCAGGTTGATGATGTAGGCCGCACCGCCGGTGGCGGCCTGGTTGCCTTGGAACGTGCAGCGCTCCAGCAGCAGGTAGCCCCCGCTCACCCGCAGGGCGGAGGCGCCGGCCTGCCACGAGTTGTTGTTGTTCAGAAACCGGCAGTCGCGAATCTCCGTCCGACCACCCGGAACATCAACCACTCCGCGGGAGCCGTCGCCCTGCTGCAGTCCGCGGCTGAACACCAGCCCCTGCAGCCGCGTGATGACGTTGGTGTTGGATCCGGTGACCCTGAGCAGGGCCCGCGCCATGCCTCCGTCGAGCACGGCAGGCCGCAGGTCGGGGCGGGCCTCCGCGGCCGACGCCTCCCCGCCGGCAAAGCCGCCGAGCAGGCTGGTGCCGGGCTTCAAGGCGACCGTGTTCGAGTAGGTGCCGGCGGCGATCCAGACCTCATCGCCGGCGACCGCGTTCGTCGCCCCAGCCGCGATGGTCGCCAGCGCCGTCGCCCATGTCCGGCCGTCCGCGGCATCGTCGCCCTCCGGCCGGACGTGCCACACCGCGGCCGGGGCCGGCATCGCAGCCGACGCGAGCCGGACGGTGAGGGCGGCGAAGCGAAACAGGCACGGGGACATCGTGGAGATCCCACCCAGCGTCCGTTTCGCGGGCAAGCGGAAACTCTCCGGAGGCCGCCGCGCGCGGCCCGCCGGCTTGGAAAAAACCCCTTGCCGGTGCGGGCGACGTGCTCTTTCTTGCGCGCGACGTGACGGCTGACAGCGCGTCACCCCGGTTCACCCCAGGTCCGTCTCACCCCAGGCGAGCGCCCCGCACGGCGCGACCTTCCCCGAGATGACAGCCGCCCGACCCAACACCGATTTCCCCATCATGCCCCGACCCAAGAAGGCCGCCCGCCTCAAGGAAGCGCCCGAAACCGCCGACGCCGGAACCGAACCCGTCGCTGCGGAAGCCCCGCCCGCCGCCGAAGCCCGCCCGCGCGCCCCGCGTGGCCGCCGCAAGGCCGTGCCGGCCCCGGAACCTGAGCCGGCCGAACTGGCGGAACCGGCCGTGGCCGACGATTCTGCTCCCTATGGCTTTGGCGCGCCGGTGATGAAGCCGCCCGTCGCCGCGGTCCCCGCGCCGGCTCCTGCACCTGCCCCGGCGGTGCCCGCCCGTGCCACCGTGCCGATGCCGAAGCCAGAGCCCGCGCCGGTTCCCGCGCCGCCCCCCCCGCCGCCTCCCCAGCCCCCCGCCCGCCGCTGGGAGCCGGAGGAGAACCTCGACGCCGGCCCGCCGCGCCCGCTCTCGGATGCGGACGAGTATCCCTACCCGCCCACGTCCGAGCCGCCGCCGCCCTCGATGACCGGCCAGAAAGTCGGCCTCGCCAGCCTGCACGCGATGAACATCGTCGCGCTGAACGAAAAGGCGAAGGAGCTCGGCGTCGAGAACTTCGGCACGATGCGCAAGCACGAGCTGGTCTTCCACATCCTCCAGAAGATCGTCGCGCGCGGCGGCACCCTGTACGCGGAGGGCATCCTCGAGGTGATGCCCGAGGGCTACGGCTTCATCCGCTCGCCCAGCTTCAGCTACCTGCCCACGCCGGAGGACGTGTACGTGTCTCCCTCGCAGATCCGGCGCTTCGACCTCCAGACCGGCGACGAGCTCACCGGCCAGATCCGCCCGCCCAAGGAGAAGGAGCGGTACTTTGCGCTGCTGAAGGTCGAGACCGTGGGGGGCGACGACCCGGACAAGGCCAAGGAAAAGACGCATTTCGAGAACCTCACGCCGCTCTTCCCCACCCGGCGCCTCCTGCTTGAGACCGCGGCCGACGAGCTGAGCACGCGCGTGGTGGACATCGTCTGCCCCATCGGCATGGGCACGCGCGGGCTGATCGTCGCGCCGCCGCGCACGGGCAAGACGGTGCTGATGCAGAAGCTCGCCAACGCGATCCTGAAGAACAATCCCGAGTGCTACCTCATCATCCTGCTCATTGACGAGCGGCCCGAGGAGGTCACGGACATGGAGCGCTCGTGCAAGGGCGCCGAGGTCGTGAGCTCGACCTTCGACGAGCCTCCCGAGCGCCATGTGCAGGTGGCCGAGATGGTCATCGAGAAGGCCAAGCGCATGGTCGAGCACAAGAAGGACGCGGTGATCCTGCTCGACTCCATCACGCGCCTCGCCCGTGCCTACAACACGGTCCAGCCGCACTCGGGCAAGATCCTGTCCGGCGGCGTGGATGCCAACGCGCTGCACAAGCCCAAGCGCTTCTTCGGCGCTGCCCGCAACATCGAGGAGGGCGGCTCGCTCACCATCATGGCCACCGCGCTCGTGGACACCGGCAGCCGCATGGACGAGGTGATCTTCGAGGAGTTCAAGGGCACCGGCAACATGGAGATCCACCTCGACCGCGGCCTGGTGGACCGCCGCATTTTTCCCTCGGTCAACATCGAGCGCTCCGGCACCCGCAAGGAGGAGCTGCTCTACCATCCCGACGAGTACCAGCGCATCTCCGTGCTGCGCCGCGCCCTCGTCGGCGTCCCGCCCGTCGAGAGCATGGAACTGCTGCTCGGCAAGCTCCGCAAGACGCCGAGCAACATCATGTTCCTCCTGGGACTCGGGGCCGCCTAGGCCGCCCGGCGCGCAAAAGCCCGCGTCCCGCCCCGGGGGCGGGACGCGGGCCGCAAAAGGGTTCCTTCGACTCAGGCGGTGCGTTTCCTCGGGAGCGTGTGCGTCGAGTGCCCGAAGTAGGCCTCGGCCGCCTCCATGAGCGTCTCGGAGAGCGTCGGGTGCGCGTGGACGCAGTGCGCGAGGTCGCTCACGCTCGCACCCATCTCGAGCGCCACCACCGCCTCGCCGATGAGCTCGCCCGCGCCGTGGCCCACGAGTCCCACGCCGAGGATGCGCTCCGTGCCCGGCTCGATGATGAGCTTCGTCAGGCCGTCCACGCGGTCGAAGGTGAGCGCGCGCCCGGACGCGCCCCACGGGAACTTCGCCACCTCGAACTCGACGCCCTTCGCCTTTGCCTCCGCCTCGGTCAGGCCGGCCCAGGCCACCTCGGGATCGGTGAACACCACGGCCGGAACAATGAAGTCGCGATGGCCGGGCGCGCCCTCGCAGAGGTGCTCCACGGCGATGCGCGCCTCCCGCGAGGCCTTGTGCGCGAGCAGCAGCCCGCCGGCGATGTCGCCGATGGCGTAGATGCCCGGCTGGGTGGTCTGGAGGTTGTCGTCCACCTTGATGAAGCCCTTCTCGTCCCGCTCGACCCCGGTGTTTTCCAGGCCGAGGCCGTCGGCGTTGGGGCGGCGGCCCACGGAGACGAGGACGCGGTCGTAGAATTCCTCGACCTGCTTGCCGTCGCGCTCGCTCACCACGCGGATCTGGCGGCCGGCGGTGGACATCTGCAGCACCTTCGCCTTCGTGCGCAGCTCCTGGAACGCCTTCTGGGCGTAATGCTGCACCGGCCGCACGAGGTCGGCGTCCGCCCCGGCGAGGATGGTGTCCAGCGTTTCGATCATCGTGACCCGGCTGCCGAGCGTGGCGTACACGGTGCCCAGTTCCATGCCGATGTAGCCGCCGCCCACCACCAGCAGGCGCTCCGGGATGTCGGGCACCTCGAGGGCCTCCGTGGAGGTCATGATCCGCGGGTTCGCCAGGTCGAAGGCCCGCGGCAGCGCGGGCACGGAGCCGACGGCGACGATCGCCTGGTCATACTTGAGGAAGCGCTGGCCCCCGGCGGTCTCGACGCGCAGCGTGCGCGCATCCTCGAAGTGCCCGCGGCCCGCCAGCACCTGCACGCCGCGCTTCTGCGCGATCATCGCCACGCCGCCGGTCAGCTTCTCCAGGATGCCGTTCTTCCACGCGCGCAGCTTGTCCAGGTCCACCTTCGCCTCGCCGAAGCTGATGCCGCGGTGCGCCGACTCGCGGGCCTCCACGATCATCTTGGTCGCGTGCAGCAGCGCCTTCGAGGGGATGCAGCCGCGGTTCAGGCACACGCCGCCCAGGCGGTCCATCTCCACGAGCGTGACCTGCTTGCCAAGGTCGGCGGCGTAGAAGGCCGCGGCGTATCCGCCCGGGCCGCCACCGATGACGACGACTTCAGTCTTGCTGTGTTCCATCGGGAAAAGGGGCTTAAAGCTTGACATCCGCCTCGGTGAACGACTCGAGCGCGGCCACCAGGTCCACCGTGAAGCGCGCCGCCGCGCCGCCGTCAATCAGCCGGTGATCGTAGGTGAGCGCGACCGGCATCAGGAGCCGCGGCACGATCTGGCCGTCCCGCACCACCGGCTTCAGCACGCTGCGGCCGAGGCCGAGGATGGCTGCGTCCGGCAGGTTGATGATCGGCGTGAAGTGCGCCCCGCCGATGCCTCCCTGGTTCGAGATCGTAAAGGTCTGCCCCTGCATGTCGGCCAGGGCCAGCTTCCGGTCGCGCGCCTTGACGGCCGCCTCGGCGATGTCCTTCGAGAGCTGCACCAGGTCCTTCTTGTCCGCGTCGCGGATCACCGGCACCAGCAGCCCCGCCTCCGTGTCCACCGCGAGGCCGAGGTGGACGTAGTCCTTGAACACGATCTCCCCGGCCGCCTCGTCGAGTGAGGCGTTGAAGATCGGGTGCTTCCTGAGCACCGCGGCCACCGCCTTGAGCACGAAGGACGTCACCGTGAGCCGTGCGCCGCGCGCCTCGTAGGCCGGCGCGTGCTTCTTCCGCAGGTCGTTCAGCGCCGTGAGGTCCGCCTCGTCGAACTGCGTGACCGTCGGCAGCGTCGTCGCGCTGGCCACCATGCGCTCCGCGATGGCCTTGCGCATCGCGGTCAGCGCCTCCCGGCGCACCGGGCCGAACGCGGCGAAGTCCGGGAGCGGAACCGTCGGCCGGGCGGGCGCCGCCGTGGCCGCCGCCATCTCCGGCAGCGGCCGGTACGCCAGCCCGCGGAGGTTGGCCACGTACTGCCGCAGGTCCGGGATCGTGATCAGGCCGTGGACGCCCGTGCCCGGCACGCATTCCAGCGGGATGCCGAGGTCGTGGGCGATCTTGCGCACGTAGGGGCCCGCCGCCGGCGAATCGTTCAACACCGGTTCGGCCTCCGGAACTTCAGCCGGCAGCGCGGCGGGCAGGGGGCGGGCCGTTGCCACCGTGGCCGTGGGCCGGGCCCTGGGGAGCGTCCGCGGTGCGGCGGCGGCGGCGGCCTTGGGCGCTTCCACGGCCGGGGCGCCGGCGGTGTCCGCCTTGAGCACCAGGATCAGGCCGCCGACGCCCAGCTTGTCGCCTTCCTTCACGGCCAGTTTTTCGACCACGCCGGCGGCCGGCGCAGGGATCGGCGTCACGGCCTTGCCCGTCTCGAGTTCGATGAGGTTCTGGCCCTTCTTGATCGCGGCGCCCGCCTTCACGAGCACGCTCACGACGGTGCCGGAATCGGTGCCTTCGCCGAGGTTGGGGAGCTTGACGTCCATAATCCTGGTCGCGCGGGCGTGGAATGTGGTGAGCACCCCTTGCATTGCCTAGGAAATTCTCCCAACCGGTGCACACCCCTGCCGACCCGCTCCCGGCCGGCCGGTATCCGGACGGCCGGGCACGGGCGGAGTATTGATTTTCCGCTCGTTTTGGGTCGCTTTTCGCCGGCCGGCGCAGGAAAGTCCGCCCCGTCGTGCCGCGTTGTGCCCCGCGTAGTCCGGATGTGACGGAATGTCCGCGCCCGGCGGGTCTGGTGCCCGCCGGGCGTTTCTGCGTTTCGGCGCAATGCGGCCGGTCGCCGTTCACTGGCAGTTCACCTCGCTCGCCCATGAACTCGGACACCCCCCTCATCCTCGCCTGCCTCGCCCTGCTGGCGGGCCTGACTCTCGCCGCGCTTTGGTACGGCCACCCCCGGCGGCGGCGCCGTCACCGGCCCGGACGCTGAGGCCAGCCCGCGATACTGCCTTTGCGGGAAGGCGGACTGGGGGAGCTTCAATGGCAACGTCGCCGTCACGGGGCGCGGGCTTCAGCCCGCTTCAGCGTCCCTGCGTCGGCCGCCGTCGCATTGGGATCGGGCGCACCGGAGGCAGCCACGTTGAGGCGGCCTGCAGGCCGCGCCCCGGCCGCGTCGGGCGTGCGGCCGGAGTTTTTTCGAACCCGGCGCGGAGTTCGTCGAGGAACAGCGGGCGGATGACCTTGAGGATGTCGCGTTCGCGGGTGTAGTGCGCGCCGATCTGCCGGCGCTCCCTGCCGTCCATGATGGACTGGAAGAGCGAGCCGAAGATGGCGGAAGTTCTGTGCGCCCTGCTCCGCTCCCTTCGCGAGGGGCGCCTGGACGCCGGGGAATACGCGGTCCGGCGGGCGCAGTTCCATGGGGATTGTGCCGCTCACGCGGTGCGGTGGCATCCGCTGTCAGAGCCTCTCCTGGCCCGGGTGGACCGGGTCTTGGCGGGCGCTTCTGCCACCCCTTGTCTCCGCGCGGCCGACGCCCTCCATCTTGCCTGTGCCGCCGGGCACGGCTTCACCGAGGTCTGTTCCAACGACCGCCACTTCCTCGCCGCCGCCCCGTCCGTTGGGCTGAGAGGGATCAACGCCATCCCTGAATGGCCAGGCGCCCGCCGCCGACCGCCTGCCGCTGCCAACGGCCGCGCGAGGGGCGAGGTGGAGGCGGCCCCCCCGTTGGCCGCCTTGGCCTCCCTGCCCGGCCGCGGCATTGCCCGCCGCGCGCCGCTTGGTCACGCTCCGCCCGTGTCCACGGCTGAACCACGCCCCGCCTCCTCTCCAACGCCGCCACCCTGATGCCCGCCCTCGATTTCAAAGGAAAGAGCTTCATCTACACCCACCACCTCGGCGTGCCATATCGCGAGCTGCTCGTGGTGCCGGAGAAAAGCTGCCCGGCGGCGGGCCGCCAGCCCGACCTCGACGACAACCTCATCCTCCACGGCGACAATCTCGAAGCCCTCAAGGCCCTCCTCCCGCGCTACGCGGGGCGGGTGGACTGCATCTACATTGATCCGCCCTACAACACCGGCACCGAGGGCTGGTGCTACAACGACGCCGTCAACGCCCCGCTCATGCGCGAGTGGCTGAAAAAGGCCGCCAACCCCGTCGAGCGCGACGACCTCCAGCGCCACGACAAATGGCTCTGCATGATGTGGCCCCGCCTCCAGCTCCTCAAAGAACTGCTGGCCGAGGACGGCGCCATCTTCGTCTTCATTGACGACAACGAAGTGCATCGGCTGCGCGATATGATGGATGAGATCTTCGGGGAGGACGGGTTTCTAACCACGATCATTTGGCAGGAAAACTATTCACCAAAGAACACGGCGAAATACTTTTCCGAAGACCACGACTTCATTGTGGCTTACGCCAAAGACAAAGAGTTCTGGGCTCCGATACCGCTGGCACGGACAGAGGAACAAGACGCTGCCTACAAAAACCCGGACGACGATCCGCGTGGCCCGTGGAAAACAAGCGACCTGTCGGCACGCAATGCCTACAACGCCGGCCTCTATCCGATTAAGTGTCCGGGCGGTCGTGCCATAAGTGGACCGCCAGGAGGTAACTACTGGCGCTACTCCGAGAAACGATTTTGGGAACTTGATGCCGACAACCGCATTTGGTGGGGGAAGGACCGAAATAGCATCCCACAAATTAAGCGGTTCCGGTCGGAGGTGAGAGAAGGGCGAGTCCCACAGACAATGTGGTTCTACAAGGACGTCGGTCATAACGACGAAGCGAAGAAGGAGTTGTTGGAAGTCATGCACGGCGGCGGTGGGGACGCGAGAACTCGTGCGTCCGAGGAAAGCACATCAGTCGTGCGAGAGCGCTCAACCTTTGACGAACCACCGGCCCATCCCCGCCAGGGCAACGGCGAAGTTTTCATCACCCCGAAACCAACGCGCCTCATCCAACGCATCCTCGAAATCGCGACCGACAAAGACTCCCTCATCCTCGACTCCTTCCCGGGAGCGGGACGACGGCGCACGCGGTGCTGGCGCTGAACGCGAAGGACGGCGGGAATCGGCGCTTCATCCTGTGCGAGACGGAGGCTTACGCCGACACGCTCACCGCCGAGCGCGTGCGGCGCGTCATCCGCGGCTACGACTACACCGGCACGCAGGAGACCGAGCTGCATCCGCCGGAGAAGG
>JBJXFY010000289.1:0-23162 GCA_046155815.1 Limisphaerales bacterium
CCGCGCGGACCGGGCGGCCTTTCTGTTCGCGGGCCTCTGGGAGTGCTGGCATCCGCCGGGGGGCGAGCCTCCGGTCGGGACGTTCACGATTCTGACGACCACGCCCAACACCGTCGCCGCGCCGGTCCACAACCGTATGCCCGTCATCCTGTCCCCTGCGGCGGCGCCCGCCTGGCTCGACGAAGCGACCCCGCCTGATGCGCTGCAAGCGTTGCTGGCACCCGCCCCGGACGACCTGCTGGCCCGCTACCGGGTTTCGCAGACCGTGAACTCGGCAAGGAACGATTCGCCGGAGTGCGTCGAGCCGTTGCCGTGCGACACCTCATTGGGGGAATTCACCTCACCCGCAGTCCGATGTGCCGTGGACAAGAACCGTCCCCGCCACCGAACAGCGGACCGCCCGCGTGCCCTTCAAAGCGGAAGATCCGGGGAGCCCGAAGCGCCCAACGTGTGAGGGCGCACGAGGAGACAGGGACGGGCCGGCGGGCGGCTGGTGCATCCGGCAGGACTTGAACCTGCAACAACCTGATCCGAAGTCAGGTACTCTATCCAGTTGAGCTACGGATGCGCCGCGGTGGCGGGATGCTGCCGCACCCGGCGGCCCCCCGCAAGCGGGCGGCCCCATGGCCGTCGGGTCGGGCGCGGGAAGCCGCGCCGCCCACCTTCACGCCAGCAGTTCCTGGATTTCGTCCCAGTTCAGCCCCGCGGTGAACACGTCCTCGCCAGTCAGGGTGGCTGCGATCAGTTCGCGCTTCCGCTGCTGCAGCGCGAGGATCTTCTCCTCGACGGTGCCGCGGGTGATGAGCTTGTAGCTGGTCACCGTGCGCGACTGCCCGATGCGGTGCGCGCGGTCGGTGGCCTGGTCCTCGACGGCGGGATTCCACCACGGGTCGAAGTGGATGACGGTGTCCGCGCCGGTGAGGTTGAGGCCCACGCCGCCGGCCTTGAGGCTGATGAGGAAGACCGGGATGTCGGGCGAATTCTGGAAACGCTGCACCACCGCACCGCGGTCCGAGGTCGAGCCGTCGAGGTAGCAGAAGGACAGGCCGGCAGCCTCGAGCTGCTCCCGCAGCAGGCCCAGCATCGAGGTGAACTGGCTGAAGACGAGCGCGCGGTGGCCGCCGTCGAGGATCTCGTCCAGAAGCTCGGTGAAGTGGGCGAGCTTGCCGGAAGCGGCGGCTGGATCGGCGCGGGCCGGAAGTTGGGCGGTGTCGGGCTCCGAGGTGCCCAGCAGCCGCAGGTCGCAGCAGACCTGGCGCAGCCGCAGCAGCGCGGTGAGCACGAGCATCCGGCTCTTCGCGAGGCCCTGCGCGCCGACGGCCTGGTTGACCTCATGCCGCGTGGCGGCGAGCAGTTGACCGTACACGGCGGCCTGCGGCGGCGTGAGTTCACACCAGGCCACCTGCTCAAGCTTCGGCGGCAGCTCCTTCGCCACGTCGCGCTTCGTGCGACGGAGGATGAAGGGCCGGAGCCGCCGTCCCAGCCTCGCCATTACGGCCGGGTCCCGCGCCCTCGCGATCGGCGCCTCGTAGCGGTCGCGGAAGTCCTGCGCCGCGCCCAGGTAGCCCGGCATGAGGAAGTCGAAGATGCTCCAGAGGTCGAGCACGCTGTTCTCGAGCGGCGTGCCAGTGAGCACGAGGCGGTGCCGGCAGCGGACGGCCTTCACGGCCTGGGCATTCTGCGTCTGGCGGTTCTTGATGTGCTGCGCCTCGTCGAGGATCACGGTGTCGAACTCCAGCCCTCGGTAGCGCTCCGCGTCGCGGCGGATCAGCGCGTAGCTGGTGATGACCAGGTCGGCCTCGCGGACGCGGTCGAGGAGCACGTGGCGGTCCGGACCGTGCAGTGCGACGACGCGCAGGTGGGGCGTGAACTTCGCCGCCTCGGCCTGCCAGTTGAAGACGAGCGAGGTCGGGCAGACCACCAGGTGAGGCCGGTGAGTGGTGGCTGGTGAATCGTGAATGGTGGAAAGCAGCGCCAGCGCCTGCAGCGTCTTGCCCAGGCCCATCTCGTCGGCGAGCACGCCGCCGAAGCCGTTCTCGCGGAGGAAGCGCAGCCACGCGACGCCCTGCTTCTGGTAGTCGCGCAGCACGGCGTCGAGCGCGCCGAGCGGCGGACATTCCAGCCTCGCCTCGCCGGCCTGCCGCTGCACGCGCCCGCGCCAGGCGGCCGGGGCCTCGACCTTCCACGCGGGCTGTCCGGCGGCGGTGGCCATGAAGAAGCCCGCCTGCGCCGCGCCCATGCGGTACGCGCCGCCGCGCTGCTCAGGCGCGGCGTCCACGAGGATCTCCTCCAGCTCCTCCACCGCGCCGGTGTCCAGCAGCGCGAACTTCCCGTTCTTCAGCCGCACGCCGTTCTGGCCGCCGCGGAGCAGGCGCTGGATTTCCGCCGTCGCCAGCACTTCCCCGCCCGGGGTCGTGTAGCTCACCGCAAGGTCAAACCACTGTTCCCCGGACGATGTGACCTGGAAACGCGGCTCGATGCGCTCCAGCTTCTCCTTGGTCGAGCGGTCAAGGCGCTCCTCCAGCACCACGGTCCACTCGCGCTCCAGGCGCGGGAACACGCGCGCGAAAAACGCGATGACGGGATTCTGCCCCACGAGCTGGAGCCGCCCCTGCGCATCCGGCCCGCCGAAGCCGGCGCGGAGCAGCGTGTCGAGCGCGGCGGCCTCGGCGGCGAAGTCGCGCATCCGGTAGCGCGTCGTCTTCTGCGGGTCGGGCATGAAGGCCGCATCCTCCTTGGATGTGACGCCGGGCGTGACGATCCGCGGTCCGTACGCCGCCTGCAGCGTGCCCGCGAGCTGTGCCAGGCCGCCGGCAAGCTGGAGGTGGAAGCGTGGCGGGTCAGGCACGAGCTCGAAATCCTCCAGCCGGAAATCCGCCTCGATCTCTGCGCCGGCGTCGAGCGCCGGCCACGTCTGGCTGAGGAACGCCGGCACCTGCGCGCGCGACAGCCTGAGCGGCCCGCCCAGCACGGCCGCCACGCCCGGCGGCAGGGCCAGCGGCTGCACGCGGTCGCCGGCCCAGAGCCAGAGGCGTTCGCCCACGACCGGCACGGGCGGCGGCGTGACGGGCGCCATCGCGAGGGTGATTTCGCCGGACGGTGAAAGCGTCGCCTTCAGCCGCGGCCGCCACGGCTCGTTGGTGACAAGGAGCGGACGCCTCTTCCCGAGCATCACGCGCGGGTGCCCCGCCAGCGCTGGCAGCAGCGCGGCGAGCTGCGTGGGGTCGAGTTGAAGCGCACCGGGCGTGTCGCCGAGCGCGATGAGTTCGACGGCCTCCAGCACGCGCTCGTCCGCGGGCGACAGGGCGAACGGCCCGCGCCTCACCAAAGCGTCCAGCATGGTCACACCGCCGCCGGTGCGGCCTTCAAGCCAGACGGTGACCTTGCCGCGCGCGATCGCCTCGGCCGGGTCGGGCGGGAAGATCACGGCGACTTCGAGCGGCGTGCCGGCCGGATCGCGCGGGAGCTTGGCGGCGTCCTTCCTCGGCGGCCGTGCCGGGGCAGGACCGGGAGGCCTGGCGGCCACCGCGGCGGGGGCCGGGACCGCCGGCTTCAGGAAGTGCAGCCCCACGGCGACGGAATGCGGGCAGATCGTCCCCCATTCGCGCGACTCGCGGCAGGTGCAGAGATTCTCGACGTCGCCGGCGCTCCGGATGGCCAGCCCGGCGCGGTAGGCGGTTCCGCCGGCCTGCACCAGGCCCCGGAGCAACGGCGGTTCCCACGCGGAGCTGAGCACACGGTCCGCGGCGACGAGGCTGCGCGCGTGCTTGACCACCTCCCAGCCGGCGGCGGCGGCGAGGAGCTTCTCGGTGAGCGGGACGGACACGGCGGGGGGAAGCTCAAAGCGCAAAGTTCAAAGCTCAAAGGAAAATCCAAGCTTCAACCCGTGGCTTCCATCGGGCCGGGCGGGCGAGGCGCATCGCGCCTTGGAGCCCGCCCGCCCTCACTTCGCCCGCGGGTGCGCCTCCTGGTAGGCGCGGCGCAGGCGCTCGGCGGTGACGTGCGTGTACACCTGCGTCGTGGTGAGGTGCGCATGGCCCAGCAGTTCCTGCACGCTGCGCAGGTCCGCGCCGGCGTCGAGCAGGTGCGTGGCGAAGCTGTGCCGCAGCTTGTGCGGCGTGAGCCGCGGATCAAGGCCGGCGGCCAGCAGGTGCCGCTTCAGGCGGAGCTGAAGCGTCCGTGGCGACATCGGCCGCGGATCGCGCGGCGAACGGTAGAAGACCGGCTCGTCCGCCGTCGGCACGCGTCCGGCCTCGGCCCACCAGCGCCCGATCGCCGCCACGGCGTGCCCGCCGATGGGCAGCTGCCGTTCCTTCCGGCCCTTGCCGCGCACGCGCACGAGCCGTTCGCGGGGGTCGAGGTCGCCGCCGCGCAGGCCGCAGAGTTCGCCGATGCGCAGCCCGCAGGAATAGATCGTCTCCAGGATCGCCACGTCGCGCGCGGCGGCGGTGGCCTCCACGGGCCGGCCGCGCCGGGGCGGGTCCGGCTCCGTCTCCCGCGTGGGGGCCGCAAGCAGGGCGAGCATCTGCTCGACCGTGAGGAAGCGCACGAGCCGCCGCCCCGGCTTCGGCAGCGACAAATCCTGCACCGGGCTCGCCGTGACGCACCCGCGCCGCGCGAGGAACTTGTAGAAGGTGCGCAGCGCCGCGAAGCGCAGCCGCACCGCCGCCGGGCTCAGGCCGCGCCGGCCCAGCGCCCGCAGCCAGGCGCGGAACGTGTCGCGACCCAGCTGCGGCCAGGCCGGCGCCGTGCCGACGGTCTCCCGGTGCCACGCGGCGAACTCCGCCAGGGCCGCGCGGTAGTTCCGCACCGTGTATTCGGACGCCCCACGCTCACCGCCCAGCTGCTGCAGGAATGCCCCCGTCTCGGCGTCAGGCGGCAGGGCGTTCATCGGGAGAGAATGATCCAACCACGAATGGACTCCACGAAAACGAATCAAGGACCGTGACGGCGACACCCCTCCGCCCAAGGTGCCCGAGGTGCCCCGCTGCGGCTGTGGTGGCTTGGGGCGCCGGCAAGAGGCCGGCAGCACGCCGGCTCCGTAGCCGAAGCTCGGGCATTCGTGTCCATCCGCGCCTTCTTCCGCCCCGCGTCACGCGAGCAGGAAGGTTGTCCGCCAGCCCAGCGCGCCGTCGCCCCGCGCGCGCAGCTCGAGGCGCGGGCCCGTCTGCACCCGCCGGAACGCCGGGGAGCACACACCGGGCAGCGGGCCGGGCCACGGGTGGGCCGCACTGGTGAGCATCGGTTCCACGCGTTGAACGGTCCACCAGGCCGCGTCGAGGCCGACCGTGAACCGCGCCCCGGCGCGCTCGCCGTGAAGGAAATTCTCGTTCTTCCCCTCGTCCGGCACGAGGCGTGTACCCGGCGCGAACTGCCACGCCACGAGGAATTCCCGCGTCGGCGCCGCCGCCGGCCAGTCCACGAAGTCATCCACCTGCCAGCCGTCGCGCCCCTCGTCGAGCCGCCGCGTGATGCGGCGACGGAACGTCGCTTGCGGCAGGCGCAGCTCCGCCTCGACGCACCTGTCACTGATGAAGCGGAACGCGGGCGCCAGGTGCGCACCGCCCCACAGGAACGGCCCGAGCCGCGGCGGGAAGTCCGCTCCCGGGACGTGCGGGCCGTTGTGCGCCGCCCACGAGGCCAGCCACGCCCGCAGCCGCGCGTCCGCGTAGTAGGCGCCCGTGCCCGGGTCCACGACGAGCGCCACGTCGCCCAGCCACAGGGAGAAATGCAGCGCATCCAGATGCCCGTGCGACGCCGTCCGCAGGTAGCCCAGCGGCGAGACGTCGAGCCGCGCGACCCACGGGCCGGACCACGCCACCGCCTGCCCGGCGTCGGGAAAGTCCAGCCAGTCCCCCGCCCCGCTGCGGCACGCCGGCTCCGGCAGCGGCGCGGGCGCATCGCCCAGCCAGAACTGCAGCCCCGCCGCCGGCTCCCCCTGCAGCCAGCGCCACCATTCGCCGGCCGGGTCCACGTCGTCCGTGGTCAGCGGCAGCGCGACCGCGCTGTCCGAGTCGCCGTAATCCCAGCGGTCGCTTCCCACCTGCACGGTCGCGAAGAAATCCGCCGCGCGGCGCAGCCGTTCCTCGGCGGCGGCGGAAAGCTCCATGCCGGCCGCCCGCAGCGCGGCGCGGGCGTGCCCGCACAGCTCGAGGCTGAAGAGGTGGTAGTTCAGCGCCTGCTCGCGGTTGCCGCCGTCCGGCCCAAACTGCCCAAGGATCTCCCGCTCCAGCGCCGCGTGCAGCTCCGGCAGCCCGGCGCTCCACCGCGCCAGCTCCGGCCAGCGCGCCACCGCGGCGATCAGCCCGGCCAGCTCGCCGATCAGGTGGTTGTTCGCCGACGAGCCGAAGGACTGGTAGCGCCAGGTGAACCAGGCGTGCGCCGGAAGGATTTTCTTCCGCAAGGCCGCGAGCATCGCCGGTGACACGCCGGAGGCGGCAAGCAGCGCATCAAGCCACGCGAACGCGAGCAGCCGCATCCCGCTCTCGAGCGCGCTGGTCCAGTTCCAGCCGAGGAAGGGCTTGTTCCAACGCGCCCAGTCGGCGAGCCACGCCACGCACCGGTCGCGCGCCGCGGCGTCGTCGAGCAGCCACCCGGCCTGCGCCAGCCGCAGCAGGCCGTGCCAGCGGCTGGGTTCCCAGACCAGCTTGCTGTCCGCGCCGTGCGGCAGGTCGCGGTGGTTCAACTGGAAGCCCCAGCGCCCGGTCGGCAGCTCCACGTCCGCGAGGTGGTCCTTGAACCAGCGCGGCGGGTCGTCCACCCGCATCACCACATGGCCGAACGCGCGCCAGCGGCCGGCGAGCAGTTCGTCCGCCTCGTGGCGGAGCGCTTCGCGCAGCGCGGGCGGGGCGGCGTCAGTCGACGGCAGTTGCGGCCAGCGGCCAGGGGCGGGCTCACCGGCGAAGCCCGACCAGTCCGGCAGCCGGCGGCGGTCGGCGCGCTGGTGGAGCCTGCGCCGGAGATGCGCGCGCAGCTCGTCGCCGCTCATGGCGCGAAGGCGATGGACGTACCAGCGGAGATCGTGACCCACGGGCGGAGCGTGCGAAGCAAGGGCGGAGGCGTCGAGCCTGCGGACCGCCGCCATCGGCACGTCCGGTGGCGCGCGTTGGGGAGACCCGGCGCGGGAGGACGTCCGCGGCTACCTCTACCGCGCCATTTCCTCCAGGCGCCGTGCGCTGAAGAGGAGTGCGCGGCCGTTGTGGTAGGCGCCCTGCCACATCGAGGTGCGGCTGCTATTGGCGTGCGGCGAGCCATCCGCCTGCCGCGTGGCCCACCAGCCGCCCTCCGCGGCGACGTGGTGCCGCTCGATGAAGCCGAGGGTCTGGTCGAAGACCTCGAGGTATCTCCGGTCGCCGGTGAGACGGAACAGGTCGAGCATCGAGACCAGCGCCTCGGCCTGAACCCACCATTCCTTCTTCAAGTCGTCGGCGGGCTGCCCGAGCGGTCCCCCGTAGAAGAAGCCGCCGTGCCGCCGATCGTATCCGAGCCGCAGGCTGGTGCCGACGAGCGCCTCGGCCCAGCTCCGGTACGGCACGGGGGAGCGGTCAAGCACCTGCACGGCGTCGAGCACGAGCCAGGCGCACTCCACGTCGTGGCCGTAGCTGGCACGGAGGTTCCGCGGCTCGTTCACGACACGCCAGTCCGGGTGCCAGGCGTCGAGGTTGCAGCCGTGCTCGTGATTCAGGACGGACGAGGTGTTGATCTGGAGCAGTTCTTCCAGGCGTTCGCGCAGCCGCGGGTCGGGCCACGCGCGGTACAGCTCCGCGAAGGATTCGAGGAGGTGCAGGTGGGTGTTGTACGTCTTCACACCGATGGCGCCGACGTAGCCGGCCTCGGCCTTGTCCGTGACGGGCCGCCAGTCGGCGGTGAAGAACTCGTGGTACCCGCCGTTGGTGCCGTCGTACGCGTGCTTTTCCAGCGCCTCGAAAAGCTCCTGCGCCGCCCGCAGCGCGGCCGGGTCGCCGGACGCGCGGTGGTACGCCACGAGGCCGTAGAGGGCAAAGGAGTTCAGGTAGGCGTGCTTGCGGGTATCCGTCGGTCGGCCGTCATCGGCAACCTTGGAGAAATAGCCTCCTCGCGCGGCGTCGCGAAAATGGGCCTGGATGAACTCGTAGCCGCTCCGCGCCGCGCGTCGGGCCGCCTCCTTTTCGAGGCCGGCCTCGGCCAAGGTGCTGAAAAACCAGAGTTGTCGCGCCTGGAGGGTGAGGAACTTCTCGCCCACCGGGGCGAAGCGGCCATCGCGCAGGTTCTCGAGGTAGCCGCCGTGCTGCGGGTCCACGCAGTCGGGCAGGTAGAACGCGGTCACGCTGCGGTCGAGCAGGCGGCGGCAGCGCTCGGCCTGCTCGCGGAACCGGGCGCGGTCGGCGTCCGCGAGGGAAGCCCCCGCGGCGGTCCATGTCGTGACAAGGGTGCCGCCGAGGAGCAGGGCGGCGACGGCCGCGGAACAAGTGGGGGTTGCCACGGGCGGAGGCTGGCACGCGGCCCGGCTCCGGCTCAATGGGCGAGGTGCCGGCGCGCCGGGCTTGTCGCGGGCGGCGCAACGGGTAAATGCGCGGGGTCGCCGGACGGCTCCGGCGGCCGACGCATGGCCCACGCCAGTTCATCACGGAAACTCAACCAGTTCGGCTCGGAGGCGCTCGGCATGGAGCGCGGCGGCAAGCTGCACCGACTGGCCGAAATCCTTCGCGGCGGCTTGGTGGTCAACATCTCGGTGGTGCTGGCGCTGGCGGTGGGCTTCTTCCACGGCTGGCTCAAGCTGCGCTTCCGGCACCCGGCCACCACCTTCGCGTTCGACGTGTTCCTGCTGATCGCGCTGGCGCTGGTGTACCTGCGGTGCGGTTCGCTGAAGAAGTTCATCCCGCCCGGGCCGGTGGGGAAGGCGCTGCTGGCGCTGTACGGGCTGCTGGCGCTGTACCTGCCCTTCTCGCTGTTGCCGGGAACGCCGCCCTTCCTGGTGGCAGTGGTCGCGATCCGGAGCTGGGCCTTCGGCACGCTGATGTTCTGCGTGGGCTACCACACGATCCGCAGCCCGGCGCAGATGCGGGCTTTTTACTTCCTCACCATCGGGCTGGCGTTCATGACGGCGATCTACGGCTGGCGGCAGTCGCCGGAGGAGATCCGGGCCATGATGGAGGCGGATGAATACTATGCCGACCGTTTCATCAGCCAGACCTATGCCACCTCCCAGGGGTCCGGCTTCCGCATCTTCTCCACCTTTGTCTCCTCCGCCGCCTATGGCGGCACGCTGGCCTGCACCCTTATCTTCGCCCTCGCCTTCGCCACCGACCGGGCCACCCGGCCGTGGCTGCGGTGGATGCTCTACGCCGCCATGGTTCCCCTGGCCTATGGAGTGGCCCAAAGCGGTTCCCGCTCCGCGCTCGCGGCGGCGGCGCTGGGCGGCGGCGCGGTGCTGATCCTGCGGCGCCAGTGGGTTGCGATCGTGCTGGCGCCGCTCATCCTGGCGGGGGCAGTCCTCATTGCCGGCAAGGCCAGCGGCGGCACCCTGCTCGAACGCTTCGCAGAGCTCTCCAAAATGGACAGCGTCGCCTTGCGCTTCCTCTTCCCGGCTCTCATCGGGGTGGAATTCGTCCTGCAAGGACATCCGCTGGGCGGAGGCCTGGGCAAGGCGGGGTTTGTCCCGTTGTTTCTGGCCGGCCGCACCGGGTACACGGACTACGTGGGCGCGGACGGCGACCTCGGAAAGCTCTTGATCGAGCTCGGGCTCCCCGGACTCGCCATCTTCGGCTGGCTGCTGTGGACGGTCGGCCGAGTCAACTGGAATTACGTGCGGCAGCATGCCTCCTCTCCGATCGGCACGCTCCTCATTGCCGGTGCCGCCAACTTCTACATATCGGTCCTTACATTTCCCATCGGCTCCCCCTACATCGGCATTCCCTTGGGCGTGATGGTCTGGTTCATGATTGGCGGCTCGCAGAAACTCGTGGAATTGCAGGAGGCCGCCGTCCACATGATGCCGGCCGCATCCGCGGGCCCGGCAAAGGTCGGCTTCCTTGGGCAGCCTCTCGGGCCGCTCACCAACCGTCGGCCGGAGCGCCCCGAGGCCTCACCCGGCGCAGCGGCGGTGAATCCCGTCGCGCCGGTCGGAGTTCAGCCGCCGACGGCACGGCCGCGGAAGCGCTTTCTCTACCTCGACGCCGCCGCGGAACCTGCCGGGGACAAGGCCGCCACCACCTCGCCTCCGCCCCAGGATACGGCGGCTCCGGCCAGCTCCCGGAAGCGATTCCTCTACCAGTCCCAAGATTCCCGGTGACCCGCACCGAGGCGTATCCTCCCGAGTCCCGACCACGCATGCCCATCACGGACCCGCCCATCCGCGTCGCCTGGATATCCTCCGTGGGCGAAAAGGGCGGCGCCGAGGTGTACATGATCAATTTCCTCCGGCACCTGCCGGAGGGACGTTTTCGCCCCGGCGTCATTCTGCTGCGACCCGGCCCCTTGGAGGCCGAACTGCGGGCCCTGGGCTGGGATGTCTGGGTGCTCGCACGGCACCGGATGCGGAATTTGGCGGCAATCGCCCGCTCCATCGTCCAGATCCGCGGCATCGTCCGCCGGGAGGGGCTGGATTTGCTGCACAGCAACGGCTTCCGCGCGCACGCCTACGGCGGCACGGCCGCACGGCTGGCCGGCGTGCCCGAGGTGTGGAGCGTCCACACTGCCGAACAGCCCGGCTGGTCCACGCGCGCCATCCTCCGGATTCCCACGGCCCACGTCACCGGCAACTGCCCGCGCACGACGGAGTTTTTCGTCCGCCACGGCCTGCCCACCAGCCTGATCTGGCCGCCGGTGGACCTCGCCCGGCTGAACCGGCAGACGCCGCGGGACGTCCTGGCCACCAAGTTCAACCTGCCCGTGGCCGGGCGCTGGATCATGCAGGCCGCGCGGCTCCAGCGGTTCAAGGGACAGCATCACCTCGTGCGCGCCGTGGCCGCCCTGCCGCCGGAACAGGCGGACGTGCAGGCCGTGATCGTGGGCGGCTCGCTCTTCGGCATGGAGCAGGACTACCAGAAGGAACTGCGGGAACTCGCTGCCGGGCTGGGCGTCGCCGGGCGGATCCACTTCACCGGCTTTGTCTCGGATGACGAGCTGCGCGGCCTCATCGCCGCCAGCGAGGTGGTCGTGCATCCGGCGCACGACGAGGACTTCGGCCTGATCGTGGCGGAGGCCCAGGCCATGGAGCGGCCGATCGTGGCCTTTGCCGCGGTGGGTCCGGCCGCCATCGTCGAGGACGGCCGCACCGGCCGGCTGGTGCCGGTCGGCGACCAGGCGGGGCTCGACCGGGCACTCGCTGAGGTGCTCGCCGACCGCGGCCTGCGCGAGGCCTACGGCCGTGCCGGCCGTGAACGGGTGCTGCGCCTGTTCGCCGCCGACCAGGCCGGCATCCGGCTGGCGCGGATCTACGAGGCCGTGCTCGCCCGGCGGCAGCCGCGCCTGGCCGCGGATCTGCAGCCGCTCCTTGCCGACGCATGACCCCGCCCGGGACGGCGACGAAGGCGAGGCCGCGCGTCGCCTTCGTCATCCACGACCTCGACCGCAACCTCGGGCAGGGCCGTTATGCGCTCGAGCTGCTGGCGCGTCTGCACCCGCGCTACGAGTTCCACGTCTTCGCGAACCGCTTCGCCGAGCCGCCGCCCGGCGACGCCCGCCCGCACCGCGTCGCCGCCTGGCGGCGCAACGCGGTCACCACGATCTGGTCCTTCATCGGCCCGGCGGAACGCGCCGTGCGCGCCGGCCGCTTCGACCTCGTCCATGCGCAGGGCCTCACCTGCTGGGGCTGCGACCTCATCACCGGGCACATGTGCAACGCCGCCAAGTACGCCCGCCTGCGCCCGCCGCGGATGCGGCAGCGGCTCTTCCCGCGCCTTGTGATTCCGATTGAACGGGCGTTTTTCCGCCAGCGCCGCGCCCGCCACCTGATCGCCATCTCCGCGGTCTTCGCGCGCGAGATCCGCGAATGGTATGGCTGGAACCGGGGCCTGACGGTCATCCATCACGGCACGGACGTGGCCCGCTTCCGCCCGCCAGCCGGCGCGGAAGAAAAGGCTGCCTGCCGCCGGGTCTTCGGCCTCGACGCAAGCCGCTGGAACTGGCTCTTCATGGGCGAGGCGCTCAAGGGGCTGCGCGAGGCCGTCGCGCAGCTCCCGCACTTTCCGCCGACGCACCTGCTGGTAGTCAGCCGTTCCGACCTCGCGCCGTACCGCGAGCAGGCCGCGCGGCTGGGCGTGGCCGGGCGCATCACCTTCTTCGGCCCGCACGACCGGCCGGAAGAGGCCTTCCGCGCCGCCGATGTCTTCGTCTATCCGTCGGGCCATGATCCGTTTGGCCTCGTGGTCACCGAGGCGATGGCCACCGGCCTGCCGGTGATTGCCGGCCGCGACACGGGCGCCGCGGAACTGATCGCAGACGGCCGGAACGGCCTGCTCTGCCAGCCGGAAGATGCGGCCGGCCTGCGCGCCTCGCTGGAAAGGCTCGCGGCCTCCCCGGCCGAAGCGGCCCGGCTGGGCGGCGCCGCGCGCGCCACCCTCGAGGCCCATACCTGGGACCATTGCGCGGCCGCCACCGCGGCGGTGTACGACCAGGTGCTGCGCGATCTGCGACGCACGCCATGAAGCCTCCGCCCCGCCTCGCCATCCTCGTCCACGGCAAGCCCGGTGGCATTGAGGCCGTGCGCGCCTGCGGCCTGGCGGCCGGCTGGCCGGAAGACCGCCTGCTCCTCCTGTACCGTGAAAAAGACCGCCGCGAGACCGCGGCGGATTGGTCGCGCCGGCTCGACGAGTTCCGGCCCGAGGCCGTGTACGTCCTCAACACCGCCATGCCCGGCGCGGCGCTGGCCCCGCGGTGGTGCCGCCGGCACGGCGTGCCCTACCTGCTCGACACGGGCGACGTGATCTTCGAGATGGCGCGGCGCTCCGGGGTCACGCCGCTCTGGAAGCAGCCCTTCCTCTGGCATTTCGAGCGACTCGCCCAGCGCCGTGCGCGGACCATCGTCGTGCGCGGCACGAAGCACCGGGAGCATCTCCTCAGCCGCGGCTACCGCAGCGTCGAGGTCATCCGCGACGGCTACGTGCCCGCACCCCAGGTCAGCGAGGCCGACGTCGCGGCGCTGAAGCGGCGGCTCGGACTTGAGGGCTTCTTCGTCGCCGGCGTCATGGGTTCGCTCGTGTGGAGCCCGCGCCTGAAGATCTGCTACGGCTGGGACTTGATCGAGGCGATGGCGCAGCTCCGCGACCTGCCGGTGCGCGCGCTGATCATCGGCGACGGCAACGGCATGGACTGGCTGAAGGCCCGGGCGGACGGCTTCGGCGTACGGGACCGCGTCGTGTTCGCCGGCCGCATCCCCTACCCCGAGGTGCCGGTGCATCTGCGCGTCATGGACGTCGCGCTGTCCACGCAGACGAACAATCTCCCCGGCCAGGTCCGCACCACGGGCAAGCTCCCGGAGTACATGGCCACGGGCCGGTACGTGCTCGCCAGCCGCGTGGGGGATGCCGAAGTCCTCCTTCCGCCACCGATGCTGGTGGACTACGCGGGCGAGGTGGACGCCGCCTATCCCGGCCGCCTCGCGGCGCACATCCGGCATCTGGCCACGCATCCCGAAGAACTCGCGCTCCGCGAAACGCTGCTCGCCGTCGCCGAGCGCGAATGTTCCTATCCCGTGCTGGCCCGCCGTTTCCGCGAAGTGGTCATGGCGGCCGCAGTCCGATGACGCCTCTCTGAATTTCGTATGGTGGGGGCGGGCGCGCTGGGGCGGCCTTGCCCCGGCCGCCCTCTGACCAACCCTTCTCCCCATGAACCATTCTCTCACTGCCCTGGCCCGCGCCGTGCTGCCGCGCCGTGCGCGCAACGCGCTGCGCGCGCCCGGTCGTTCGCTCGCCTGGATGGTCAACGAACTCCGCCCACCCATCGCCCTCGCGGTGCGGCCGGACTTCACCCTGCGTTGCCCGCGCAACGCCGCCCAGTACGCCTTCCACCTCCAGACCGTGGACCCGGAGCAGGCAGTGGAGTTCGATGACTTCCGCCGGGTGCTGCGCCGGCTACCGCATGTGGCGCTGGTGGACATCGGGTGCCACTTCGGGATCTTCTGCTTCGCCGCCGCACACGACGCGGGGCCGGCGGCGCGGACTCTGGCCGTCGATCCGTCACGCGAGGCGGCCCAGATGGTCGGACGCATCGCCGAACTCAACGGCTGGGCCTCGCAGGTCGCCTTTGTTCGGGCCGCGGCCGGCGACCGGGACGGGGAGCTCGAACTGGTCGAGACCGGCGCCACCGGCGCCGGCTACCTCGTGCAGCCCCACGGTCATCCGCCTTCGGAGCGCACGCGCGTTCCGCTGCTGGCCTTGGACACCCTGGCCGCGCGGCTCGGCGAAGCGCCCACGGTGGTGAAGATCGACGTGGAAAGTTTTGAGCTCGAGGTCCTGCGCGGCGGCCCGAAGGTGCTGGCCGGCGCGCGGCCCGTGCTCTTCATCGAGCTGCACAACGCCATGATGCGCGAGCGGGGCGTGGACCCGGCCGCGGTGCTCGACCAGCTCGCGGCCTACGGCTATGGCCAGCTTCACATCGGCGGCGAGACCGTCAGCCGCGACGCGCTGCTGGGCCGGGACATCGTCCGCGTGTACGGCGGCCCCGGCGGCCCCTGAACGGCGGCCATGCTGCTGGCCCTCCACAAGCCCTTCGGCGTCCTCTCGCAGTTCACCCCGGACGGCTCGGTGAACCGGACGCTCGCGGACTTCGGCCTGCCGCCGCGCGTGTATCCGCTCGGACGGCTGGACGCGGACAGCGAGGGGCTGCTGCTCCTCACCGACGATCCCGCCTGGAACGCCCGCCTGCTCCTGCCGGAGCACGCGCATCCGCGCCGCTACTGGGTGCAGGTGGAGCGCATCCCCGCCGACGACGCGCTGAAGAAGCTGTCCGTCGGCGTGGTGGTCCAAGGCCATCCTACCCGCCCCTGTCGCGTGTGGCCGCTGGAACCGCCGCCCGCGGTCCCGCCCCGCGACCCGCCGATCCGCTTCCGGAAAAATGTGCCGGACTGCTGGCTGGCTCTTGAACTGGTCGAGGGCCGCAACCGGCAGGTCCGCCGCATGACCGCCGCCATCGGGCATCCCACGCTGCGGCTCATCCGCGCGCAGATCGGCGCCCTGCCCCTCGGCGGGCTGGCACCGGGTGTCTGGCGGAGGCTCACGACCGCCGAGGAGCGGCTCGTGCTGGCCGAACCGTAAGGGCGGGAGGGCCACGCCTCCCTAGGCGTCCTTGTCCGGCGTCGTCTCGCCGCGGCGCAGCTTCTCCAGCCGCTTCTGCAGGCGCTGCTTCACGAAATCGTGGACGGGGTCGGTGACCTGCTTCAAATCCGCCTCCGCGGCCTCCAGCTCGCCGGCCATCATGTGCGTGCGCGCGAGGTGCAACAGCACCCCCTGCCGCTCGAGGTCGTCGCGGGCGAGTTCAAGAGCGCGCCTCCAGGCCCTGAGCGCGGGCTCGGCGCGCAGCGGCTTGATGCCGTAGTAGGACTGCGCCAGCTCGGTCGCGAGCAGGAAGTTGTCCGGGTCAAGCCGCAGCGCGCGCTCGTACAGGGCCAGGGCGCGGTCGAAGACCTGCTGCTCGGTGATGGACCATCGCTCCATCGCGTCCTTGCGGAAGAGGTAGGTGAGCGTGGCGAAGTTCTGGAGGTAGACCGGCTCGCGCGGGTCGAGCTCGAGCGCGCGCTCGAAGTACTCGAAGGCCTTCTCGATCGGGCCGCGGTGGCTGTAGATGCCGGCCAGGTTGTTGTAGAGCGCGGCATTGTTCGTCTCCATCCGCAGCGCCTGCTCCCAGACCCCGGCCGCCTCGTGCTCCATGCCCAGGTCGTTGAGGAAGCTGCCGTAGGCGGTGCGGGCGGCGACGTGCCCAGGGTGCCGGCCGATGAAGCGTTCATATTCCTTCCGCACGGCGTCGAGCTCGCGCTCGATGCGCGGCTGGAGCGTCGGGGTCTGCGCGCCGTCCGCCGCCGCGGCGAACTTCCCCTCCTCCTGGATCAGCCCGTCAATCCGCTCCTGCGCCTGGTCGTCCAGCTTGAGCAGCCGGCGATACTCGCGGTCCACAGGGTCGTCCGGGTCCGGCATCGCGACCTGCGCGCCGGTGGCCTGCCGGACGAGATTGCTCATCGCAGCGGGCGGGTTGGTGGAAAGCGCCGTGGCCAGCAGCACGGTCAGCAGGTTGGTCACGGGGTCATCGTACCATGGGCGGGCCCGCCTTCAAACGTGGCGGCGGCGCCGCGCCGCGCGAGGCCAAGCACGAGCACGAGCGCGACAAACCGAAGACAGAGCACGATTCTGGACGGGCGCGGAAACCTCCCGCTAGGTTCGCGGCCCATGACTCTCGAAGACCACGCCGGCGACGTCGCCCGCAAGGCCCGCATGATGGCCCGCCTGCCCGCCGCGGAGGCGGCCCTGATCGCCCGCCTCGGCCGCGAGGCCTACGAGGCCTTTGAAGCCGACGGCCAGCTCCCCGCCGGCGCGGACTGGCCTGCGCTGGGCGCGCGGCTGGGCCTTGCTGCGGACCGCCTCCAGCGCGTGGCCGGCGGCTGGCTGCCCGCACCGGTGGACTGCGCGGCCTGGGGCGGCCTGCGTGAGTTCACCACCGAGCAGGAGGGCCTCGCGGTCCACAGCTACCTGGTCTGGGATCCCGCCGCACACGTCGCCGCGCTTTTCGATACGGGCTGGGATCTCGCGCCCGCCGAGGCGGTGCTCGCGGAGCACGGCCTGCGGCTCGCGCATCTCTTCATCACGCACGGCCACCGGGACCATGTCGCCGCGCTGGCGGACTTCCGGCAGCGCCATCCGGACGCGCAGATCCGCAGCAACCTCGCCGGCACGCCCGCCGTGCAGCGGAACCAGCCCGGCGAGGTCGTGTCCCTCGGCGCGCTGCGGGTGGCGCACCGCGAGACGCCCGGCCACGCGGCCGACGGCGTGACCTACGTGGTGACCGGCTGGCCTGGCGGTCGGCCGGCGGTGGCTCTCGTGGGCGATGCGATCTTCGCCGGCTCAATGGGCGGTGCGCCCGAGCACGGCGAGCTGGCCCGCAGCCGCGTGCGCGAGCACATCCTCACATTGCCTTACGACACCCTGATCTGCCCCGGCCACGGGCCGCTCACCACCGTCGGCACCGAGCGCGCGAACAATCCGTTCTTCGCGTGACGCGGCTGCCTTCGGCAAGCGCGGCGCCGGGTCGCCACCCGATGGGGCTACGAACTCACCCCCGGGGGCGCCGCCGCAGATCGCCAGTCCTGCCAAGGAGCGACCACCGTGGCCTCCGGGGCAACAGACGCTTGTCAGGCGCACGCTGGGCGTGACCCGGGTTGATGGACAGCCCTTGGGGGGCTGGGCGCGCGCGAAGGTTTGGTTGAGTTGGAGTTCGAAATCCACAGGGGACCTGCAACCAGGGTCGCTGTGGAGCAGCCGCCGGTGACGGTACGTTCGATGCAGCCGAGGAGGTCGGCGGCTTCGGCCAAGGTGGCGTACCCGCCGGCCGCTTCGGCCGGGCCCGCGCTCTCTCCCATGAAGGTGGCCATAAATTCTTCCATGGCGGTTTTGTCATGGGAACTGCCTGCCCGACCCATGCCGGCCTCGAGTCCGGAGCCGGCCAGCTGGGCACGGTATTCCGCGCTGGCGTCTTGGACGCCGCGATCGCCGCAATGGAGCCGGCCCCGGGGGCGGGCGCCGCTGCCGGAGGGCGATGCGCAGGGCGCGTACGGCGAAGCTGGCGTGCAGGCTTTCGCCGCTGGCCCAGCCGACGGCACCGCCGCTCCACCATTCGAGGATTACAGCGGCGCGTAGCCAGCCTTCGCCGGTGGGCACGCAGGTGAAGTCGGCGACCCGGACCTGCTCCGGCCCGGTGGGGGCGGGGCGTCCGGCCAGCCGGTTGGGGGCGATGGGCCGGTCTTGCCGGCTGCCGGTGGTGCGGGGCACTCTGCCGCCTCACACCGATGAAGGCGCCGCCGGTTCCGGTCCCGCAGCCACCGGGATGATGAAGCCGCGCGTCTCGGGCACGAATCACTTCGCCTTCCTGCATCTTCCCGTGGGTGCGCGACGCCTGATCCGCATTTCCCGCTTGGAAGCCGTCCGGCCACCGCGCATGGAGATGCGGGTGATTTCCCTCCGGCCGTTGCTTCTCCTGCTCGTCCTCCTCGGATCGCCGGCGCATGCCCAAGCGGTGCTGTCCGGCACCGCGCCGCTGACCACGACCAACGACCTCGCCGCCGCGATGGTCACCGGGATGGACCGCTGGCTCGACCGCGCCACCGTCGCGGCAGCTGCCAATCGCGCCCGGTGGTGGCGTTACGACACCGCGTCGAACGACGCCTTCCTCAGTTCGCTGCTCGCCGTCGCGGAAACGAACCGCGCCCGCCTCCGCGAGATCCTCGGCGTGGTGGACCGGCGCGATCCGCCGGCGCTGCGCTTCACCGCGCCGGCCGGCACGAACTTCACCGCGCATCCCGGCGAGGTCGCCCATGGGCCGGGCTACCGCGTCTTCGCGGTCGAATGGGATGTCCTCCGCGGCATCACTGGCGAGGGGCTGCTGCTTGTGCCCGCGGGCGAGCCGGTGGCCGACGTGATCGCCGTGCCGGACTGCGACTGGACGCCCGAGCAGGCGCTCGGCCTCGCGCCCGGCGTGCCGGCGGAGCAGCAGTTCCCGCGGCGCTTCGCTGAGGCCGGCTGCCGCGTGCTGGTGCCGGCGCTCGTGGACCGCGGGAGCCGCTTCGCCGGCAATCCCGGCGTGCGGAGCGTGAAGCACAGCCAGCGCGAGACGCTGTGGCGCGCCGCCTACCAGATGGGCCGACACCCGCTCGGCTATGAAATCCAAAGCGTCCTCGCCGCCGCCGACTGGCTCGACGCCACGCGCACCGCGGGCCCGCGGACCAATGACGGGGCCACCACGATGCGGCGCATCCAGGATCCCGGCTCGTGCCGGCAGGAACTAGGCATCATCGGCCATGGCGAGGGCGGCCTGCTGGCCTTCTATGCCGGAGCGGTGGACCCGCGCTTCCTCGCCGTCGGCGTCTGCGGCGCGTTCGGACTCACGGCGCGGAATGCCGAGCTGCCCATCTACCGCAACGCCTGGTCGCTGCTCGACCGCTTTGGCGACGCCGAAGTCACCGCCCTGATCCTGCCTCGCGCCCTGATCGCGGAGCACGGCCGCTACCCGGAGGCGACCCACACGGACGAACACGGCGGCGCGCCCGGCCGGCTCTGGCGGCCGACGGCGGCCGAGTTCGAGGCGGAGCACCGCCGGCTGGACACAATGCTGCCCGAAATGCCGGCCTACTTTCTCAACGCCGGCGAGGACGCGGTGTGCGACTGGGACACGGCCCAGCGCTTGTACCGCAAACTGGCCTCCACGGGCGGCATCGCGCAGGAGCTGGGCGCGGCGCCCGTGACCACCGGCCCGCTGACTGACGCGGCGGCACGAACGCTCAGGCTCTACCGCGGCATCCTCGAGGACACCCAGCACCTCATGCGCGAGAGTGAGCATACGCGGCGTGAGTTCTGGAAGCAGGCGGACTTCAAGTCAGTCTCCGGCTTCACCAACTCGGCGATGCCGTACCGCGAGCATTTCCGGTCCAACGTCGTCGGGATGATCCCGTCCGCCTCGCTGCCCGCGAACCCGCGGAGCCGCCTGCTCTACGAAACGAACGGCATCCGCGGCTACGAGGTCGTGCTGGAGGTACACCCGGACGTCTTGGCTCACGGCATCCTCGTGCTGCCGGCGAGGCTGAAGCCTGGCGAGCGCCGACCGGTCATCGTTTGCCAGCACGGCCTGGAGGGCCGTCCGACCGACGTGGCGGACCCGCGCGTGCAGCATGGGGCCTACCATCGCTTTGCCTTCCGGCTGGCGGAGCGGGGCTTCGTCACCTTCGCCCCCCAGAATCCCTACATCGGCGGAACCACATTCCGCCAGGTGCTGCGCAAGGCCCAGCCTCTCGGCCTCACACTCTGGTCCTTCATGATGCGCCAGCACGAAGTCGTCACCGGCTGGCTCGCGGCGCAGGAATTCACGGACCCGGCCCGCATCGCTTTCTACGGCCTCAGCTACGGCGGCAAGACGGCCATGCGCTTGCCCGTGCTGGTGGACCGTTACAGCCTCAGCATCTGCTCCGCGGACTACAACGAGTGGATCTGGAAGAACGCCTCCGCCCGCGCTCCCTATTCGTATCTCTGGACGAGTGAGTATGACATGCCGGAATGGAATCTCGGCCACACCTTCAACTATGCCGAGCTCTCCTGGCTGATCTTTCCGCGGCCGTTCATGGTCGAGCGCGGGCACGATGACGGCGTCGCACCCGACGAATGGGCGGCCTACGAGTACGCCAAGACGCGCCGGCACTACGTGAAGCTCGGCCTCGGCGACCGGACGGAGATCGAGTTCTTTGACGGCCCGCACACCATCCACGGGGTCGGGACGTTCGACTTCCTTCACCGGCACCTGGACTGGCCAAAGCCGTGAGGCCCGAGGCGTACCGACCCGCTCGTGCTGAGGACCACGCCCGGCTTGCGCCTGCCGCCTGCGTTTCCCACAGTTCCCCGCCCGAAAATCGACCGCACCGCGATGGCTTACCTCAACGACCACTACCTCAAGCTGAAGGCCGGCTACCTGTTCCCCGAGATCGCCCGGCGCGTGAAGGCGTTCGCCGAGGCGAACCCGGACGCCGCGAAGCGTCTGATCCGCTGCGGCATCGGCGACGTGACCGAGCCGCTGCCCCCGGCGGTGCTCGCCGCGCTGCACCGCGCCGTGGACGAGATGGGCGTGCGCGGGACGTTCAAGGGCTACGGGCCGGAACAGGGCTACGAGTGGCTGCGCGCGGCCATCGCGAAAAACGACTTCCGCGACCGCGGCCTCGACGTGGCGGACGACGAAATCTTCGTCAGCGACGGCTCGAAGTGCGACTGCGGCAGCATCCTCGACATCCTCGGCGACCGGAACCGCATCGCCATCAGCGACCCGGTCTACCCGGTTTACGTGGACACGAACGTGATGGCCGGCCACACGGGCGAGGCGGACGCCGGCGGCGCCTACGCCGGCCTGACGTACCTGCCCTGCACGCCGCAGAACGGCTTCATCCCCGATCCGCCCGCGGCGGCGGTGGACGTGGTGTATCTCTGCTCGCCGAACAACCCGACCGGCGCGGCGGCCACGCGGCCGCAGCTCGAGGCGTGGGTGGCCTACGCGCTGAAGCACCGGGCCATCCTGCTCTACGACGCGGCCTACGAGGCCTACATCACGGACCCGGCGCTGCCGCGTTCGATCTACGAGATCCCCGGTGCGCGTGAATGTGCGATCGAGTTCCGCAGCTTCTCGAAGAACGGCGGGTTCACCGGCGTGCGCTGCGCGTTCACCGTGGTGCCCAAGTCACTCCAGGCGGCGACGGCGGAGGGCGAGTTCCGCGTGCTGCATCCGCTGTGGCTCCGCCGCATGACGACGAAGTTCAACGGCGTGAGCTACCTCGTCCAGCGCGCCGCCGAGGCGCTCTACTCGGCCGAGGGGAAGGCCCAGGTGAGTGAATTGATCCGGCACTACCTCGGCAACGCACTCGTGCTGCGCGAGGGCGCGGCGAAGGCCGGTTTTAAGGTGTTTGGCGGCGTGAACGCGCCCTACATCTGGGTCGAGACGCCCGCCGGCATCACGAGCTGGCAGGCCTTCGACAGAATCCTTGGCGACGCCAATGTTGTCATCACCCCGGGCAGCGGCTTCGGGGCTCAGGGCGAAGGCTGGTTCCGCATCAGCGCCTTCAACAGCCGGGCCAACGCCGAGGAGGTCGCGCGGCGGCTCCATGCACTGAAGTGGTGAGGCTGGGAGGGCGGGACAACTGGACAGAAGCGAACGGAGCAAACAAGGACGTTGGCACGGGTGGCAACCCGCTCGGGGCAGGCAGCTTCGTGAAGCGGTCGCCGGGAGGTTTCTTCGTTCTCTTTGCTACCTTCTGTGAAACCCACCTCGCCTCCACGCTCTCAAGTGACAATGGATTCTCGAAAGACGCGCATCATCGTCGTCGGGGGCGGCGCGGCCGGGTTCCTTGCAGCCATCACGGCCGCGGAGGCCGCGCCGGAAGCGGAGGTCACGATCCTCGAGAAGTCGGTGCAGTTCCTCGGGAAGGTGCGCATCTCCGGCGGTGGGCGGTGCAACGTCACGCACCGTCCATTGGAGTCGCGTGAGTTTGTCGCCCGGTATCCGCGCGGCGGGCCGGCCCTGATCGGGCCGCTGCAGCGGTTCGGCGCCACGGACACGGTGGCATGGTTCGAGGGCCGCGGCGTGGCGCTGAAGACCGAGGCGGACGGCCGGGTGTTTCCGGTCACGGACTCGTCCGAGACCATCATCGGCTGCCTCATGCAGGCGGCACGGAATGCCGGCGTGAAGCTGCGCACCCACTCCGCGTTGGAGTCGGTGCGGCGGGTCGGAGGCGGCGGCTTCGAACTCACCCTGGCCAGCAGCGAACAGGTGGACTGCGACCGCCTCCTGCTCGCCACGGGTGGCTGCCGGGCCGCCGCGGCCGGGGCGCTCGCGGTATCGCTGGGGCACACGCTGGAGCCGCCGGTGCCGTCGCTCTTCACGTTCCATGTGGAAGTCCCGTGGCTGCGCGGGCTGGCCGGGGTTTCGGTGCCTGAAGTGGAAGTGTCCGTGCCGGAACTGCGGCTCACCGGACGCGGGCCGCTGCTGGTGACCCATTGGGGATTCAGCGGACCGGCGATCCTCCGGCTGTCCGCCTGGGGCGCGCGGGCGCTGCACGGGTTGAACTACCGCTTCACGCTGCGGGTCAACTGGCTGGCGGGGCGCAGCGTCGAGGACGTGGCCCGCGAACTGATGGAGCGGCGGGGCGGGCAGGGCGCGCGGCTGGTGGTGAACGTGCCGCCGCCACCCTTGAGCGCCCGGCTCTGGGAGCAGCTTGTGCTGGCCGCCGGCGTCCCGCGTGGGACGCGCTGGGCCGGCCTCACCCGCGAAGGGCAGCGCCGGCTGGCGGAGCAGCTTGTCCGCAGTGAGTTCACCGTGACCGGCAAGACGCTGAATCAGGACGAGTTCGTGACCTGCGGCGGGGTCAGGCTGGCGGAAGTGAGTTTCAAGACAATGGAGAGCCGGGTGTGTCCCGGACTCCACTTTGCCGGCGAGCTGCTGGATGTGGACGG
>JBJXFY010000296.1:0-25123 GCA_046155815.1 Limisphaerales bacterium
CGTTGACCCGCCGGTGAAGGCCCGTCACGCTGGTCGCGTCTTCCCTGCGTTTATGCACCGGACCGCCACCTTCCCGCCATCCCGCCGCGCCCTCGCCGCCGGCCTCCTCGCCGCCGCCCTCGCCGCCCGCGCCGCCGACAACTTCGGCGCCGCCGCCACGCCGCCCGAGTCGCTCAAGGTGGCCAAGGACTTCAAGGTCGAGCTGCTCTACACCGTGCCCAAGGACCAGAAAGGCTCCTGGGTCGTGATGGCCAACGAGAAGCAGGGCCGGCTCATTGTCGGCGACCAGTACGGCAAGCTCTTCCGCCTCACACCCCCGCCCGTGGGCACCACCGCCGCCCCGCAGATCGAGGCCGTGGACCTCGACATCGGCCACGCCCAGGGACTGCTTTACGCCTTTGACAGCCTCTACGTGATGGTCAACGAGGAGAAGCACCAGGGCCGCGGCCTGTACCGCGTCCGCGACACGAACGGTGACGACCGCTACGACAAGGTGGAGCTGCTGCGGAAGCTTGAGGGCGGCGGCGAGCACGGCCCCCACGCCATCCTCCTCTCGCCGGACCAGAAATCGCTCACGGTCATCATCGGCAACCAGACGAAGCTGACGGATTTCGCCGGCTCGCGCGTGCCGAAGGTCTGGGGCGAGGACCATCTCCTGCCGCGGATGTGGGACGGCAACGGATTCATGAAGGGCGTGCTCGGGCCCGGCGGCTGGATCGCCAAGGTGGACCCGGACGGGATGAATTGGGAGCTGCAGACCGTGGGCTTCCGCAACCAGTACGACGCCGCCTTCAACCACGACGGCGACCTCTTCACCTACGACGCGGACATGGAGTGGGATATCAACACCCCCTGGTACCGGCCCACGCGGGTCTGCTTCGCCGCGAGCGGCGCGGATTTCGGCTGGCGCAGCGGCGCGGGCAAGTGGCCCGCGTGGTATCCGGACAGCCTGCCGCCGGTGGTGAACATCGGTCCCGGCTCTCCCACCGGTGTGACCTTCGGCTACGGCGCGAAGTTCCCCGCCAGGTACCAGGAAGCCTTCTTCATCTGTGACTGGAGCTTCGGCAAGCTCTACGCCGTCCACGTCACGCCGGACGGCGCAGGCTACACCGGCACCTACGAGGAATTCATCACCGGCCAGCCGCTCGCGCTCACGGACCTGGTGATCGCCCCGGACGGCGCGATGTACTTTGCCATCGGCGGCCGGCGAACGCAGAGCGCGCTGTACCGCGCGACTTACACGGGCAGCGAGTCCACCGCGCCCGTGAAGCGGCTCACGGCCATGCGCCGCGACCTCGCCGCGCGCCGCCAGCTCGACGCCTTCCACGGCGCGCAGGATCCCAAGGCGGTGGGCGCCGCCTGGAAGTCACTGGGCAGCGGGGATCCTTTTCTCCGCCACGCCGCGCGGACGGCTGTGGAATGGCAGCCCGCCGCCGGGTGGCGCGACCGCGCCCTGCAGGAACGCGATCCCGAGGCCGCCATCACCGCCCTCATCGCCCTCGCCCGCGTCAGCGGCCGTGACGAGCCGCATCGCAAGCCTGGCGATCCTGCGCCCGACACCGCGCTGCAGGCGCAGATTCTAGACTCGCTGGGCCGGCTGGACGTGGCCCGCCTGAAGCCCGCCCTTCAGCTCCAGCTCCTGCGAGCGTACACGCTGGCCTTCACGCGCTTTGCGCGGCCCGACGAGTCCATCCGCCAGCGGCTCATTGCCACGCTTGACCCGCTCTTCCCCACCACCAGCCGCGAGATGAACTCCGAGCTGGCGAACCTGCTCGTCTATCTCGAGTCGCCCAGCGCCGCGACGAAGCTCGTCGCCGCCCTCCGCACCGCGCCCACCCAGGAGGAGCAGCTCGAGTACGCCCGCGCCCTGCGCGTGCTGCGTACCGGCTGGACGCCCGGGCTGCGCCGTGAACAGTTCGGCTGGTTCGTGAAGGCCGCCGCCTTCAAGGGCGGCGCCAGCCTCGCCGGCTTCCTCCGCGACATGAAGAACGACGCCCTCGCCACCCTCACCGACGGCGAGAAGCTCGCGCTCAAGGACGTCATCGAGGCCAAGCCCGTCGTGAAGAACCCGATGGAAGTCCTCGCCCAGCGCCGGCACGTGAAGGACTGGACCGTCGCCGAGCTCGCCCCGCTCGTGGAGGCCGGGCTGCGCACCGGCGGCCGGGACTTCGAGCGCGGCCGCCGGCTTTTCGGCGAGGTCGCCTGCTCCGCCTGCCACCGCTACGACAGCGACGGCGCGGCCGTGGGACCGGACCTGACGAACGTGGCCGGCCGCTTCAGCGTGCGCGACCTGCTGGAGAGCATCGTCGAGCCGCACAAGGCCATCAGCGACCAGTATGGCTCCATCCGCATCACCAGGAAGAATGGCGACGTCGTGGTCGGCCGGGTGGGCAACCTGAGCGGGGACGACCTGATGGTGATCGAAAACATGTTTGCGCCGAACGACTTCACGAACGTGAAGCGGCCGGACGTGGTGAAGATCGAGCCGAGCGAGCTCTCGATGATGCCTGAGGCGCTGCTCAACAGCCTGAGCGCCGACGAGGTCAGCGACCTCGTCGCCTACCTCCTCTCGCGGGGCGACCGCGGGGCCGCGATGTTCAAGGCCCAGCAGCGTGCCGGGAGATAGCCCCGGCGACGTCCGGGTCTCACTGCGGACAACGGTTGGATCCTCCGGCACGCCGGAGGATCCAACCGCGCTCACCGACCTTCCTGCCGGGTCAGGCACTTTTCCCCTGCCAGCCATAGCAGCAGGCCGAGGAACACGCCCACCCCGATCAGGGACACGCCGGCGGAGGCCAGAACGAAGCCGTCCTCAAAAGCCCCGCCCAACGCCGGTCTGAGCAGCCAGACGCCGCCCAGCAGGCAGCAGAGGAACGAAACAATCGCGCCGATGCGGGTGACTGTCTTCATGGTGGTGCTGCAGACATGCTGCACGCGCACTTTGCAGTACAAAGCTAAGGCCTGGCAAGCCCCTGTTCATCGGTATCGAAGGCGGCCGCTCACCCCTTGGCCCGCGCGGCGAGGTAGTCAATCAGGTCGCCCACCCGCTCCATCTGCACGAGGTCGGCCACGGGGATCTGCACGTGGAAGCGCGACTCCACGTCGTACATGAAGTCGAGGATCGAGAGCGAGTCGAAGCCCACCTTGTCCAGGCGCGACTCCGGTGTGAGCGCCTCGAGGTCCACCTTGAGCTGCTTCTGCTGGCGCAGCAGCTCCTTGAGCGTCTGGATCGTTTCGTCGCGGGTCATGGCGGAAAGGGCGCCCGGGCCCGGCGCCCGGCGGGGTCATCGTTCCGGCACCGCGCCGGCGCTGTCAACGCGGGCGACGCCCTGCCGGTCCCCACGCAGGCCGCCTACGGCCTTGCCGGCGTGAAGAACTCCGCCCGCCGACGCTCCGGTTCGGCCGGCGCCCAGAGGCGCACGCCGTCCATTTTGCCCGTGTCGTCAAACGAGCCGAAGCCCAGCCAGCCGGCTCCGAAGGTCTTGTCGCTGGCCGTCATCACGGGCGTGTTCAGGTCGTCGAAGAACACGCGGATCGAGCCGTCGGCGAGGCGGCGCTCGACGCGGACGCGATGCCAGACCTCGAGGCCCCAGTTCACGCCGGGCGTGGTGGCGGTGGAGATGTTCGTGCGCGCGGCCTGGTTCACGAGGAAGACGTTGTGCGCGTGCGCGTCGGACTTCGTCGCCAGGTGCGCGTAGTAGAAGCGCGTCGGGTCCTGCATGCCGAAGAAGATGCACATGTCCCGGTGGCCGTACTCCCGGCCGGTCTGGAGCAGGTCCACCTCGAGGATGAAGTCGCCCAGCATGCGGTCGGCCAGCAGCGCGATGTTCACCGGCGAGCGGTGAGTGGGCTGGTACCTGCTCTGCTGCGTCAGCTCGAGGGTGAAGGCCCGGCCATCCGCGCTGAACCGCCAAGCCGCCGGATCCGTGAATGCGAAGTCCGCCAGCGCGGCGGGCGCGTCGAAATGCTGCTCGTACACCAGCCGCCAGCCCTCGGGCACGGGACCGGACGACGGGAGGTTGGTAGGCTGGGCGAGGCTGGTGAAGGCGCAGGCACCAAGCAGCGGCAGGAAACGCAGGGGCACGGAAGGGGCTTACCGCACCGAGGCCGGGCTCGGCAAGCAGCGCCGCAACAGGGCGGCGATCCCGCCCGCGGCCGCGCCGGCACCCAGGCAGGAGCGGCGCCCGTACCGCAGCGCGTCGGAGGATGCCAGGGGGGAGGCGACCCCTCCCCGGCCGGGCGGGAAGCGAGCGTCGTCTGGTTCCCGCCTCCTTTTGGAGCTTGGAGCCGGGAGCCGGGAGCATTTTCCTTGGCGCATGGTTTCCGCCGTCATCGTCGCCGCGGGCCGCGGCACGCGCATGGGGCCGGGCGTGGACAAGCTTTTCCTCGAGGTCGCCGGGCGGCCGGTGGTGGCGCACGCCTGGGCGCGCTTCGACGCCGCGCCGGGCGTGGACGAAATCGTCCTCGTGGTGCGCGCGGGGATGGAGGACGCGTTTGCGGAAATGGCGGAGGAACTGGGCGCCTGCAAGCCTTGGCGGCTGGCGCCCGGCGGCGCGGAGCGGCAGGACTCGGTGTGGAACGGCCTGTCCGCCGTGGCCGCCGGGACGGAGATCGTGGCCATCCATGATGGCGCGCGGCCTTGTACGGCGGCGGCGCTGATTGCGGCCACCATCGCCGCCGCCCGCAAGACCGGCGCAGCGGTCGCGGCGCAGCGCATCGTGGATACGCTCAAGGAGGGCGACGGCGGCACGCACATCGCGCGCACGGTGGACCGCAGCCGGCTCTGGGCCGTGCAGACGCCGCAGACCTTCCGCCTCGACGTGATCCGCCGCGCGCTCGCCGCGGTGCGCGAGCGCGGCCAGCACGTCACCGACGACACGGCTGCCTGCGAGCTGATCGGCCAGCCGGTCGCGCTCGTCGAGTCCGCCGCGCCGAACCCGAAGGTCACGGTGCCGGGGGATTTGCCATACATCGAGTGGCTGCTGGGACGGGGATAGGGCTTGTCTGGAAGTGGAGCGGGCTGTGTCGCAGACCAGCCGCAGCACGCTGGGGACTCCACCGCGCGCGACGTGTTTGGGTGGCTGGCTGCGGCTGGTCGAGGACGACACAGCCGCGCTCCGGGTCTATGTGGCAGGCTCGAAGGCGGATCGTCCTCGTCGTTGTCGTCGTCCTCGAAGCGAAAGCGAGGAGGAGGACGACGACGAGCACGATGGGCCGTTGAATCCAGGGTTGAAACTTACCCATCAACGGCGCGTAAATCCCCATCGGGCCGTTCGGCGGCCCGCCGACCGCCATGCCAGCCAATCCTTATCTCGACTTCGACCTGCGCATCCGCCGCGAGGGCGACGGCTACTGCGCCGAGGTGATCCAGTCGCCGGCGGGGACAGGCCGGCATTTGTTCGTCAATCCGTTCAGCGACCTCGAACTGGAAAACTACCTGCTCAAGATCGGCCAGCGCGCCTCGGGCATGCGCCGGGCGGACACGCCGGAGAGCCGGGCGGCCCGCGAGTTCGGCAGCCGTCTGTACGAGGCCGTCTTCCAGGGCGACCTCCACGGCTGCTTCCGTTCGAGCTGCGATGCCGCGAAGCGCCGCGAGGCCGGCCTGCGCGTCCGCCTGTGGCTCGGCGAGGTGCCCGAGCTGGCCGACCTGCCTTGGGAGTATCTTTACCAGCCGCAGCAGCGGCAGTTCCTGGCGCTCTCGAAGGAGACGCCGCTCGTCCGTCATCTCGAGCTCTCGGACGTGAAGACCCCGCTGGCGGTGAAGCCCCCGCTGCGCGCGCTCGTGGTGGTGGCGACGCCCGAGGACCAGGATCCGCTGAACGTGCAGCACGAGGTGCAGAAGCTGCGTGACGCCGTGAAGGACCTCGAGGAGCGGAACCTGCTCGTCCTCGAGCTGCTGCCCGCCCCCACGCTCGACGCGCTGCAGCGCCAGCTCCGCAAGGGCGACTACCACATCTTCCACTTCATCGGGCACGGTGCGTTTGACCCGAACTCGCAGGAGAGCGTGCTGCTGTTCGAGGACGACCGGAAGCGGAGCCATCCCGTGTCCGGCCACGACCTGGGCGTGTACCTGCGTGACGAGCCGACTCTCCGGTTGGCGATCCTGAACGCCTGCGAGGGCGCGCGCGCGGCGCGCAACGACCCTTTCGCCGGTGTCGCCCAAGGCCTCGTGCTGAAGGGCGTACCGGCCGTCATCGCCATGCAGTTCGCGGTGTCGGACGCGGCGGCGATCACCTTCGCCCACGGCTTCTACAGCGCGCTGGCCGACGGCCTGCCGGTGGACGCCTCCTTGGGCGAGGCGCGCAAGAGCATCTTCGCCAAGGGCAACGCGGTCGAGTGGGGCACGCCCGTGCTGTACCTCAACGCGCCGGACGGCCGCATCTTCGACGTGGACACGTCCGGCGTGGAGACGACCGCCACGCACATCGGCCGGCTGCTGGAAAACGCGCGCGCCGGGCAGAAGGACGGCGACTGGACGAAGTGCGCCGCCAAGGCCGAGGCCGCGCTCGCGCTTGCACCGGACCATGCGGAGGCGAAGGCCCTCCTCGCCGCGGCGCTCCGCGCCCGCGAGACGGAGAAGCTCTTCGCCGAGGGCGTGTCCCACGCCGAGGCGGGCCGCTGGGAAGGGGCGGTCGCGGCCTTCGAGCGGGTGGAGAAGGAACTGCCGGGCTTCAAGGACACGGCCGCCCGGCTGAAGCAGGCGCGGCTGAAGCTGGAGGACGCCCGTCGCGGTCCGCCGCCGGTCGGGCCTGAAAAGCCGGAACCCAAGCGGCCCGAACCGCGGCCTCCGGGACCGGAGAACATCATCCCGCTCCCGCCGCCGCCGAAGAAGCGCGGCCTGCTGCTGCCCATCGCCGCCATCTTCGTGCTGGGCGCGATCATCGCGGGCCTCGTCTTTTCCGGCGCCTTCAAGCCCGGCCGCGGGCCCGCGCCGTCCCCCAGTCCCGGTCCGCAGGCGGTCCTGACGGGCTGGAAGGTGATCGCGCTCGACGGCAAGGAGCATGGCCCGGTGGCGCTCGACGAGCTGCGCCAGTGGATCACCGAGCGCCGCGTCGCGGCCAAGTCCCTCGTGCGCGAGCTGCCGGACGGAGAATGGAAGACGATCGAAAGCGACGGTGCGCTGGCGTCCTACCTGCCCGCGCCGCCGCCGGCGCAGCCCGAGCCGGAACGCGTCCAGCCGGTCCCTGACCCGAAGGCCGGGCTGGCGAAAACCGAAGTTCTAGACCCGAGGCAGGACGCCGCCCCGGCCGCGGGCGGCTGGTACTTCCAGGACGAGAAGGGCGTCGAGCAGGGGCCGTACTCGAACGGCGCGATGCGCGCGATGATCGGCGCGGGGCAGATTGACGAGGATACGATGGTCAAGGCCCCCGGTATGGACCGTTACCGGGCAGCGAGCCGCTTTGATGAGCTGTCCTCGGCCTTGAACCTTGCCGCGGGGGCCGGCGCCACATCGCCGGACAACGCCCTGAACGACCTTGCCGCAAAAGCCCAGGCGCAGCTCACGGAACTCGATGCCAAGGTCAATGCCCTCGAGCAGAAATCCCAGGAACAACCGGTCCGCAATCTGCGGGACAACGCCGGCGACAACGCGCCGCCCTTCAGCCCCACGGGCTGGTGGCGGCTGCGTATGACGGAGAACGTCCGGCTCTCGGGCCTCCGCACCGAGGCCGAGGGCTACGTGTACTTCGAGGCGTTCGGCAACTTCACCTACACGGCGCAGGTGTCCGCCGGCCCGTTCGCCGGCGCGCCGATGATGCTGCAGGGCGCGTGGTCCTATGACCCGCCCAGCCGGGCGCTCGAGCTGCGGCACGGGATGATTGACGGCTCGATCAACATCATCCAGTCCACGGTCACCGGCTCCGGCGACAGCTTCCGCGCGAACGGCAGCTCGATGGTTGGCACGTACACCTTCGAGTTCCAGCGCGGCACGCCGCCGGCGGACCAGGGGGCGAACACTCAGCAGTTGCTCGACCTGATCCGGCAGCTCGGGCGCTGAGGCACGCGGCCGGCCGGCCGGGCCTCCTCACGGGGCCGCGGCGGCGGCCTGGCGGCGTTCGCGGCGCGCCCAGAACCATGCGATGAGCACGCTGAGCTCGTAGAGGACGTGCAGCGGAACGGCGAGCAGCAGCAGCGTGACCGGGTCCCCGGAGGGCGTGACGATGGCGCAGAAGACCAGGTTGCCGATGATGAAGTAGGGCCGAATGCGGCTGAGGGTGGAGACGCTGAGCAGGCCGAGCCGGACGAGCGTCAGGAGGACCACGGGAAGCTGGAAGCTCAGGCCCGCGCCGAGAAGGAACTTCAGCATGAAGCCGATGTAGTCCTCCGCGCGCCATTCGTCGGCGCTGAAGCCCATCCAACGGGAAAACTCGACGGTCATCAGCAGCATGACCTGCATGATGATGAAGTAGCAGAACACCACGCCGAGGAAGAACAGCAGGCCGCCCACAGCGGCGGCGCGGTAGAGGAAACGCTTCTCGGTCCGCTTCATCGCCGGCAGGACGAACTGCCCGGCAAACAGCAGGAGGAAGGGCGAGGCCAGGCCGATGCCGCCGAAAAGCATCAGGTTCAGTGCGACCTCGAAGGGGCCGGTGGGGCTGTAGTTTTTCAGCGCCACAAGGTTCCGCGCCTGCATGACGTGCGGGTCGGTTGGCGAGTCGGGCCGGAGGGCGAGGACGAGGTTGGTGCCGACGAATTCGGGCACCAACGTGACGGAAACGGGGGCGTTCGACGTGCCCAGGGCGTTGGTGAGCTGGCCCGGAGGCAGGCGGCCGAGGAGGTTCGTGCCGAGCCAGACGTTGACGGTGGGGTTGCGTGCGACGGAGAGCTGCTGGGCGTGGCTGAGCGGCCAGGTGAGGATGGCCACGAGGCGGTTGCTCGCCACGAGGCAGATGACCATCGAGATCACCAGTGCCGCGACGCACTTGATGAGCGTCCAGCGCAGGTCCTCGAGATGCTCGAGGAAGGGCTTGATCGGGCCGCCCTCTTCGTTGTCCGGGGGCGGGGCGGGTACGAGGTCGAGGCGCTCCGGCGCCAAAGGCTCGCTCATGGGCGCGCGAACGGATCCGCGCGGCTCAGGCGGACGACTGCGTGGTGGATTCTGGCTTCGCGGGCTCGGCCGGGGTGGTCACGGGTCGGGCCGAAGGGCGGCCGGCCGTGTCCTCCTCGAGCGCGCGGTGCAGGTCGTCCTGCACCTCCTTGCTGGCCTTCTTGAATTCCTTGATGCCTTGGCCGAGGCCCTTGGCCAGTTCGGGGAGCTTCTTCGCCCCGAACAGGACGAGGACGACGACCAGGATGAGGATGACCTCCCAAGGTCCGATGCCGAAGGCTAGAAAGGGGTTCATAGGCGCAGTCATTTACGGGCGGCAAGCTGCGGCGGACCGCGGGACGTGTAAAGGCGGCCCGCCGGGTCCGCGCCCTCCGCTCAGCGCGGCGTCAGCACCACGAACTCGGCGCGGCGGTTGCGGCTCCAAGCCGACTCGTCGCTGCCGTCCACGGCCGGGCGATCCTCGCCGAAGCTGATGGTGAAGAGGCGGTCGGCGTTCACGCCGCGGGCGATGAGCACCTCGCGCACCGCCAGGGCGCGGCGTTCACCGAGCGCGCGGTTGTACTCCTGGGTGCCGCGCTCGTCGGTGTGGCCCTCGATCTCAAGCGCCGCGCCGGGCGAGCCGGCCAGGAAAGCGGCCACGGCGTCCACCTTGCCCTGCTCGGAGGAGCGGACCACGGAGCTGTCGAAGTCAAAGAAGACGGTGCTGGTCGCGAGGGCGGCGCGGTCCTCGTTGAAGGCGCTGCGGTCGAGGCGGCCGGCCGGCAGGCCCGTGGAGCCGTCGGCATTGCTGGCCACGCCGGCACCGCCGGCGAAGGGATCAGCGACCCGGTTGCCCTCGGTGAGCGGGGCCGGGCCTCCGGGGCGGGCGGGCGCCGTGGTCGCGCCGCGGCTGTTGTCGGCCAGCGGCGTGATGGGCCGCTGGGCCTTGCGCTTGCAGCCGAAGGCGGCAAAGGCGGTGGCGGCGATCAGCGCGAAGGTGAGCGCGCGAAAGAACGGGCGGTTCATTAGTTTTCTGGGAATGCGGGTTGAGCGTCTAACGTGCCCAGGCCGGCTGCGAGGCGCTGCCCGAAAAACGTGGCAAATCCTTTGTGCGGCGGGTGGGCACGTCAAGCAGAGACAGGGAGCGGGCGCCGCCGCCGCGCCGCGCGAAGATGACAGTGCGCGAGTTCGGAGCCCACGAGGGATCCTCGCCGGGAACGAGGGCGGTCACGGAGCCGCCGCTGGACTTCACGACGCAGATCTCAAAAAGGTTCCCGCCCCGCTGCGTGGTGAACACGATGTGGCGGCCATCCGGGGACCAGTCGGGCTCGGTGGCGTTCGCCACGTCGAGGGACAGCCGGCGCGGCGTGCCGCCGCCGGCGGGGATGACGTACAGGCCGGAGCGGCCGGCCCGCGACGAGAAGCAGATCTGCGTGCCGTCCGGCGACCAGGTGGGCGACGAGTCGTCCTGGCGGTGGCTGGTGAGGCGCTTGACGCCGCCGCCGTCGAGGTTGGCCACGTACAGGTTCACGTTGCCGTCCTTGCTGAGGATCATGGCCACGCGGCGGCCGTCGGGCGAGACGGCGGGTGAGGCGTTCAGGCCGTTGTACTCCGCCACCGCCCGGCGGGCACCGGAGCCCAGGTCGTGGGAGAAAATGTCGGGTCCGCCGCGCTTGTAGGACGTGTAGAGCAGCATCCGCCGGCCGGGCACCCAGGCGGGCGCCACCGCGGTCGAGGCGTCGGCCGTGACGGCCACGGCACCCCCACCGTCGAAGTCGGCCACATAGATCTCGCTCTGCCGCGGGGCAGGGTCGACCCGGAAGGCGATGCGGGTGCGCGCGATGCCCGGCCGGCCGGTCACGGCGAGCACCACGTCGTCGGCGAGGGCGTGGGCCTGCTGCCGGAGCGAGGCGCCGGAGTACTCCTTGTTGAAGAGCGCCGCGCCGCCCTTAGGCGCGAGCTGTCCGCGCACGGGACTGCTGCCGCCGGCGAGGGTGAACTGCGCCTCGTCCGGGCCGGTGACCTTGAAGCCCGCGATCTCGAGGTCGAAGCGCAGCACCTGGCCGACCTCGCCATCGAAGCCGGACAGGGAGATGGGGATCACGCGGGCCGCGCCGGTGCCGGTGATGTCGAGCTCGGGGGGATTCTGGGCCTGGCCGACCGGCAACAGCCAGAGAGCGGCGAAGGCCAGCAGCACGGCGGCAAGGCGGGGGAGGAGGTTCATCCGTCGGAACGCATCGAGCGAAGGTTGAAGTTGATCGTGTAGGAACGGCTTTCGTCCCGCGCGGTGGCGGGAAAAGCGGGCATGGACGTGACGCGGTCCAACGTGGCCTGAACCGAACGGTCAAGCGAGGGTATGCCGGAGCGCTTCAGGACGCGGGTGCCGGTGCGGTCCACCTTGCCGTCCCGGCGGATGGTGACCTGCACGCGCACGGTGGCCAGCTCATCGGTCACGTCGTCCGGCTCGATCCAGGCGTCGGAATAGACCTTCTTCACGATTTGGTCGTAGTTGGCGAAGCCCGCGCCGCCGCCACCGCCCGGCGGCCCGATCGCCTCGATGGTCGTGCCGCCGCTCAGCCGGCCGGCGAGCGACTTCGTCAGGCTGTCCACCCTGGCCGCCCGCTCGCGGCGGGCCTTCTCGGCCGCGCCCTTCTCGGCGCGCTCGGCGTCGGCCCGGGCCTTCGCGGCGGCCTGATCGCGGGTCTTCTTCGGCGCGGCGGTGTCGAGCCGGGTCTTCTTGCTGAAATCAATCTCCACCGCCGGCCGCTCCGGTTTCTTCGTCTTCGGCGCATCGGGAATCTCCGCCGGCACGTCGCGGGGCGTGGGCGTGGCGCGCGGCGTCGGGGCGGCGCGCGTCACGGGCTTGGGCGCCGGCTCGGGTTCCTTCGCCGGTTCAGGGAGCGGCGTTTCGCGCGGGGCGACACGGGGCGTCGGTACCGCGGGGCTGGCCGGCGGGCGATCCTCTTCCTGCCGGGCGGGCGCGGCGCCACCTCCGCCGGGCGGGCCGTCAATGACATGCGCGGGGATGAGCTCGATCGGCGGGGCCTCGAAGCGGTCCTGGCGCGAGTTCGTGAAGAAGCCGGGCGCAACGAGCAGTGCAAGGATCAGCGCCAGGTGCGCGGCGGCCGAACCGCCAAAGTATTTCCAGTCGCGCGGCTTCATTGCTCGGGCGCGGTACGCGGCCGGATGCGGGTGATGCCGTTGCGCTCGAAGCGGTCGAGCATGCCGGCCACGAGGTCCCACGGGACGCGTTTGTCGGCGCGGAGGTCCACGACGAGCTTCGGGTTCTGGCGCTGGTCCGCGGCCAGCCTCGCCTCGATCTGATCGGGCGTCAGGGGCTGCCCGCCGAGCTTGAGGCGCCCGTCGGCGCTGATCTCCACGACGCGGATGTCCTTGCGGTCGAGCCTGGCGGAATCCGCGTGCCCGCCCTTGGGCAGGTTCACATCCAGGCCCCGTTCGAGCAGCGGCGTGGTGATCACGAAGATGATCAGCAGCACGAACGCAAGATCCAGCAGCGGCGTGATGTTGATCTCGTTCAACGTCACGAGCGCGTTCTTCTGGGAGAAGCGGCGCATCAGGCCTCCGGTCGTTCCGCAGCGGCAGGCGCGGCGGGCGGCTGCTCGTCGGCAAGGAACTCGATCTCGAACCGTCCCGCCAGTTCCTGCGCGAAGTTGTCCAGCTCGACAGTCAGCACGCGCAGGTTATGCACGAGGTAGTTGTAGCCGAACATGGAAGGGATCGCGACCACCAGCCCCGCGACGGTCGTCACGAGCGCGCCGGCCACGCCGGGCGCCATCTGCTGGAGCGTGGCCGACCCGGTCCCGCCGCGTGCCACTCCGGCGAAGGCGTCCATCACGCCCCACACGGTGCCCAGAAGCCCGAGGAACGGCGCGCCGCTGACCGCGATGGCCAGCAGGATCAGGCCGGCCTCCAGCTTCAGCGCCTCGCGCGCCACGCAGCGCTCAAGCGCGCTCTTCACCAGTTCCATGGACTTCAGCGTGACGTACCGCGCGCCTGCCTCCCCCGTGCCGCGGCGCAGCCGGCCGGTCAGGTCCACTCCGCCGTCCTTGTACACTGTGAAGAGCGGGCAGCCATCCACCTGCACGCGGCGGTCGAAGATCTCGAGAACCTGCTTCTGACGGCGGAACTCCGCTTCGAACAAACCGTTCAGCCGACGCGCCCGGCGAAAGGCAAGGCTCTTGGACACCATCACCGACCACGCGAAGATCGAGAATACCATCAGGATGCCGATGACCACCTTGCCCTCCAAGGTCGCCTTGGAGAGGTTGAACATGAGGTTGCTCTCTGCGAGCAGGCCCGGTGAGGTCATCATTCTCGGATCACACGCTGAAGGTGTGGGTTTTGCTGTAGCCCCGCCGCACCGGGCGGGTCAAAGCCTTTCCACCCTGTCCGCGCTGAACCGGGGAAGTTGTTCACCTGCTGGGCCTCCCCATTGGCGCCCCAGCCGAGATTCCCCCCCAACCCTCTCCGACCTGGCGACGGGCGGACTCGAAAACTCCGTGCCCCTTATCCCACGCGTGGTTCGACTGTGACGGGGGAAACACACAAGGCGAAGCCAACACCAGCCCGGGTGTTGAAGCGGGGAACCGACCGGCCCGCTGCAGCTTCGCCCCGGACCCGCAACCTCCCCTGCATGACGTGTGACCCAGTCAGGCGGGCCTGCGCCCAACTGTGCCACCCGCGAGCGCAAAAGGGTCATTTCGACCCTAAACTGCGACAAATCTTGCTGTTTGATGCCGGTGGCTTTGTGTTGTATTTGCCTCAAGGAAAGTGTTTTGCGAATTGTTTTGAGCCTCAGGCACAGCGCCTGCCAGTGGACCTTGGCGATATGGCAAAGATTCTGGGCATTGACCTCGGCACGACCAACTCGTGCATGGCCGTCATGGAGGGTTCGGAGCCGCTGGTCCTCGAAAACTCCGAGGGTCGCCGCACCACCCCGTCGGTCGTGGCCTTCTCCAAGTCCGGCGAACGCCTTGTCGGCGAGGCTGCCAAGCGCCAGGCCGTCACCAACCCGCGCAACACGGTCTATTCCGTGAAGCGCTTCATGGGCCGCAAGTACGACGAGGTGCAGGAGGAGACCAAGCGCGTCCCCTACAAGGTCGTGAAGGCGGCCAACGGCGACGCCCACATTGAGGTCGAGGTGGAGGGCAAAGCCAAGGCGTTCAGCCCGCCCGAGATCTCGGCCATGATCCTCGCCAAGCTCAAGGCCGACGCCGAGACGCGCCTCGGCGAGAAGATTTCCCAGGCCGTCATCACCGTCCCCGCGTATTTCAACGACTCCCAGCGCCAAGCCACCAAGGACGCCGGCAAGATCGCCGGCCTCGAGGTGCTCCGCATCATCAACGAGCCCACCGCCGCGTCGCTCGCCTACGGCCTCGACAAAAAGAAGGACGAGAAGATCGCCGTGTACGACCTCGGAGGCGGTACCTTCGACATTTCCGTTCTCGAGATCGGCGACGGCGTGTTCGAGGTGAAGGCCACCAATGGCGACACCCACCTCGGCGGTGACGATTGGGACAACCGGCTCATTGACTGGATCCTCGACGAATTCAAGCGCGATGCCGGCATGGATCTGCGCAAGCAACCCGACGCCCTTCAGCGCATCAAGGAGGAGGCGGAGAAGGCCAAGATCGCCCTCTCCAGCTCGCAGCAGTACGAGATCAACCTGCCCTTCATCACCGCCGACGCCACCGGCCCCAAGCACATCCAGAAGTCACTCACCCGGGCGAGGATGGAGCAGCTGTGCGACGAGCTTTTCGAGCGCACCATCAAGCCCACCAAGGCCTGCCTGAACGACGCCGACCTCGCCGCCGAAAAGATTGACGAGCTGGTCCTCGTCGGCGGCATGACCCGCATGCCCCGAGTCGTCGAGACCGCGCGCGCGCTGGTCAACAAGCAGCCCCACCAAGGCGTGAACCCGGATGAGGTTGTTGCCGTCGGCGCGGCCATCCAAGGCGGCGTGCTCAAGGGCGACGTCAAGGACGTCCTTCTTCTCGATGTCAGCCCCCTGTCGCTCGGTATCGAGACCCTCGGCGGGGTGACCACCCGACTGATCGAGCGGAACACCACCATTCCGACCAAGAAGTCGGAGATTTTCTCCACCGCCGCGGACAATCAGCCCGGCGTCGAGATTCACGTCCTTCAGGGCGACCGCCAATTTGCACGGGACAACAAGTCGCTCGGCAAGTTCCAGCTCGCCGACATCCCGCCCGCGCCACGCGGCACGCCGCAGATCGAGGTCACGTTCGACATTGATGCCAACGGCATCCTCAACGTGAGTGCCAAGAACCTCGGTACCGGCAAGGAGCAGAAGATTACCATCACCGCCTCCTCCGGCCTCTCCAAGGACGAGGTCGAGCGCATGCGCCGCGACGCCGAGTCCCATGCGGACGAGGACAAGCAGCGCCGGGAGGAGGTTGAGGCCCGCAACGAGACCGACAGCAACGTCTATCGCAGCGAGAAGCTCCTTCGTGAATCGGGGGACAAGCTCTCCGCCGACCACAAGTCGGCCATCGAGGACGCCGTGAAGGCCGCCAAGGAAGCCCTTAATGGCTCGGACGCCGGCGCAATGCGCACCGCCAACGAGAAGCTCACCGCCGCATGGCAGGCCGCCTCCGAGGAAATCTACAAGGCCGCCGCCCAAGCAGCGGGCGCAGCGGGCGGCCCGGGCACCGCCGGCCCATCCGGCGGCAGCGAGGCGCCGAAGCCCGGCGCCAAGAAGGACGACGGCTCGGTGATTGACGCCGAGATCGTGGACGAGAAAAAGAACTGACCCGCCACCGCCGCCATTGCTCCAACCCTTTGCCCGGCCGCGAGTGCGTCCGGGCGACAGCCAAACCAACCAACGCAAGCACAGCGCAATCCAACTATGGCCCTGAACGTTAAGCCCCTGGGCGACCGCGTACTCGTCGAACCCCTGGAGGAAAAGGAAGTCAAGAAAGGCGGGATCATCATCCCCGACACCGCCAAGGAAAAGCCCCAGGAGGGCGTCGTCCGCGCCCTGGGAACCGGCAAGACCGATGATGACGGCAAGAAACTGCCGTTCGAGGTCAAGGTCGGTGACCGCGTGCTCGTCTCCAAGTACGGCGGCACCGAGATCAAGATTGACGGCAAGGAGTACAAGATTCTCGGGTCCGACGACATCCTCGCCGTCCTCGCCTGAAATCGCATCCACCACTCACTCAACTCACTGACCCAACATGGCAGCCAAGCAACTGTTGTTCGATGAAGCCGCGCGTCAGGCCCTTCTCCGCGGCGTGACCACCCTCGCCAAGGCCGTCAGCGCCACCCTCGGTCCCAAGGGCCGCAACGTGGTGCTCGACAAGAAATTCGGTTCCCCGACCGTGACCAAGGACGGTGTCACCGTCGCCAAGGAGATCGAGCTCTCCGATCCGTACGAAAACATGGGCGCCCAGATGGTCCGGGAGGTCGCCAGCAAGACCAGCGACGCCGCGGGCGACGGCACCACCACCGCCACCGTGCTCGCCGAGGCCATCTACCGTGAGGGCCTTAAGCATGTCACCTCCGGCGCGAACCCCATCGGCCTCCAGCGCGGCATCGCCAAGGCCGTTGAGGCCGCCGTCGAGCAGCTCGCCAAGATCGCCAAGAAGGTGAAGGACAAGGAGGAGATCCAGCAGGTCGCCACCGTGTCCGCCAACTGGGACGACGAGATCGGTGGCAAGATCGCCGAGGCGATGGACAAGGTCGGCAAGGACGGCACGATCACTGTCGAGGAGTCCAAGTCCATCGAGACCACCCTCGACGTCGTCGAGGGAATGCAGTTCGACAAGGGCTACCTCTCCCCCTACTTCGTCACCAGCGCTGAAACGATGGAAGCCAAGCTCGACGAGGCCTACATCCTGATCTACGAAAAGAAGATCAGCTCGCTCAAGGACCTGCTCCCGTTGCTCGAGAAGGTGGCCAAGGTCGGCAAGCCGATGCTCGTCATCGCCGAGGAGGTCGAAGGCGAAGCCCTCGCCACCCTCGTCGTGAACAAGCTCCGCGGCATCCTCAACGTCTGCGCCGTGAAGGCCCCCGGCTTCGGTGACCGCCGCAAGGCCATGCTCGAGGACATCGCCATCCTCACCGGTGGCCGCTGCATCACCGAGGACCTCGGCATCAAGCTCGAGAACCTCACCCTCGAGGATCTTGGCCGCGCCAAGAGCATCGTCGTGGACAAGGAGAACACCACCATCGTCGAGGGCGGCGGAAAGTCGTCCGAGATCCAGGGCCGTGTGAACCAGATCCGCCGCCAGATCGAGGAGACCACCAGCGACTACGACCGCGAGAAGCTCCAGGAACGCCTCGCCAAGCTCGCCGGTGGCGTGGCCGTCATCCACGTCGGTGCCGCCACCGAAACCGAGATGAAGGAAAAGAAGGCCCGCGTCGAGGACGCCCTGCACGCCACCCGCGCAGCCGTCGAGGAGGGCATCGTCCCCGGGGGCGGCGTCGCCCTGCTCCGCACCCTCGGCGCCATCGAGGCGGTGAAGGGCGCCGATGCCGACGAGCAGATCGGCGTGGACATCGTGCGCCGCGCGGTTGAGTACCCGCTGCGCGCGCTGGCTGCGAACGCCGGCGTTGAGGGCAGCCTCATCGTCCAGGAGGTCAAGCGCCGCAAGGGCAACGACGGTTACAACGTCGCCACCGGCGAGTACATGGACCTCGTGAAGGCCGGCGTGGTGGACCCGAAGAAGGTCACCCGCACCGCGCTCCAGAACGCCGCCTCCATCGCCGGCCTCATGCTGACGACCGAGGCGCTCATCACGGAGATCCCGGAGAAAAAGGAGAAGCCCGCGGCCGATCCGCACCACGGCGGTGGCGGCATGGACTATTGAGTCCACGGGCCGGGAGAACCTCGGTCCGATCCAAACAATGCACCGGGGCCGGCGTCAGCCGGCCCCTTTTCTTTTCCGCCCCTGCGGCTGAGGATTCCCCAGGCGGGAGTCTTCTGGCCGGCCGGCGACGCGGCTTGGTGTGTTCCCGGCACCAGGCGCGGGCCGGCTTCCCGGGAACGGCGCTTGATGCAGGCAGCCCGTTGCGAAGGCTGCCGTCCAAGCCCCCTTCGCCATGCCGGTTCACGAGCATTCCCAGCCCCGGACGACCCGGTGGAGCGCCTTCACCCCGAGCGAGCTGCTGGTGCTCATCGCCACCGTCGCGATTCCCGCCAGCCTGCTGCCGTTGGAAGCCCCGGACGTTCCTGACTGGCCGGCGCTTCAACCCGACGCCTGCGGACGAGGCCGCTCACGCTGCGCCAGCTCCCGGATGCGGGGCCAGAGTGGCCGCAGGTCATCATCCGCCAGCGCCAGCGCCGCGAGCGCGTCGTGATCCCCGGAGAGCTGCGTCGCGCGCAGATACCATTCCCAGCCCTCGTCCGGCCGCCCAAGCTGCGCCGCGTAGCACGCGAGGTTGTAGGCGATGGTGTCCACTTCCGGGAACCTCTCCGCGGCCGCGCGCAGCACGGGCCACGCGCGCGGCAGCCCGCCGCCCGCAACGCGCCGCAGCGCGTAGGCCCGAAACAACTGCGCGGCCGGATCGTCGGGATGCCGCGCCTCCAGCTCGTCGGCCACGCCCAGCCCCCCGGCCCAGTCGCACCGTGCGGCGCACAGCTGCCAGCGAAGGTGCAGGGCTTCGCGGGCGGCGCGGCCGGACGGGGTGAGCCGGGCCCATTCATCCTCCGCCTCGCCCGGAAGCCCCAGCAGCAGCCATCCCTGCATGGCGGACAGGGCGTGCCGGTCGGCGGTATCCAGGCTGGAGGAACTCATGACGTGCGGCTCCCGGCCGCCGCGCCGGCATTCCAACCCCGGGCGGCCTGCCGTGCAACCACGACTTCGCGCCGGCTGGCGTGAACGGCCGAGTCAGGGCAGGTTCGCGCGCGTGACCCGGCTCGAACGCACCATCAACGTCTCCTGGCGGCATCAGGTGATCTTCAGCGACGGCGTGTTCGACCGCTTCAACCCCGCCCTCCGCGACGTGCTCGTGAACGGCGAGGCGGCCCGCCCCGCCCGCGCGCTGCTCGTGGTCGAGGAGGCGCTGGCGCGCTCTAAGCCCGGCCTGACGGCGGAGATCGAGGCCTACTTCGCTGCCCACGCTCCGGCGATCCAGCTGGTCACACAGCCAGTGGTGATGGAGGGCGGCGAGCGCGTGAAGAATGCGTACTTCCACGTCTCCGAGGTGCAGGCCCACCTCGACCGCCACCACGTTGACCGGCACAACTATCTCATCGCCGTCGGCGGCGGCGCGCTGCTGGACATGGTCGGCCTGGCCGCGGCCACCGCGCACCGCGGCGTGCGCCATGTCCGCGTCCCGACCACCGTGCTGGCGCAGGACGATTCCGGCGTGGGCGTGAAGAACGGGATCAACGCCTTCGGGAAGAAGAACTTCATCGGCACGTTCGCCCCGCCCTTCGCGGTGCTGAACGACTTCACGCTCCTGGCCACGCTGCCGGAACGCGACAAACGCGCCGGCTACGTCGAGGCGGTGAAGGTGGCGTGCATCCGCGACGCCCTGTTCTTCGCGGAACTGGAGCGCGACGCCGCGGCGCTGGCGCGTTTCGAGGAGGTGCCCATGCGCCGCCTCATCCGCCGCTGCGCCGAGCTGCACCTCAACCACATCGCCACGAGCGGCGACCCCTTCGAGATGGGCTCCGCCCGGCCGCTCGATTTCGGCCACTGGGCCGCGCACAAGCTTGAGCAGGTCTCCGAGCACCGCCTGCGGCACGGCGAGGCCGTGGCCATCGGCATCGCGCTCGATGTGCTCTACGCGCGCGACACCGGGCTGCTCGGAGCCGCGGCGGCGGACCGGATCCTCCGGCTGCTCGAGGCGCTGGGCTTCGACCTCTACACGGCCGAGCTGCACTACGAGGATTCCGCGGGCCGGCTGCTGGTGCTGAACGGGCTGGAGGAGTTCCGCGAACACCTCGGCGGCGAACTCACCATCACCCTGCTCCGCGACATCGGCGTCGGCGTCGAGGTCCACGAGATGCACCGGCCGCAGGTGAAACGCGCGATGGAAGAACTGCGCCAGCGGCACGAACGCCGCGGCCGGCTGGTGGCCGTCGCCGGCGCCGCGTGACCACGGGGACGGGTTACAATGGCGTGGCGGATGATTTCCCGCTTGCCGTCCGGTCTGGCCTGAGGTAGCCACGGGCCCGTTGTCAGAAAGCCGTCGTCCCGTCGTATGAAGCACCTCCCGCCCTTCGCGCTGCTGGTTTCCCCGCTGTTCCTCGCCGCCGCGGCGCCCGCCGCGACGCTGCTTGGTCCTTCGCCGTACCTGTCCGCAACCGACAGCCCGTTCCTGCCGCTGCCGCCGGAGACGGTGTACTCCTACCTGGAGGACTTCGAGGACGGCGCCTTGAACACGCCCGGCGTCACCGCCAACGCCGGCACCGTGCTCTTCCCGGGCGCGCTGGCCGACTCCGTGGACGGCGACGGCGGGAGCATTGATGGCTCGGGCACGACGGGGCACTCGTGGTACTCTGCCGGCAGCACCTTCGTCCTTTTCACCTTCGACAGCGCGGCGCTGGGCGGGCTGCCGACCTTTGCCGGCATCGTGTGGACGGACGTGGGCTTCTCCGACGACGCGCCGTCCGGCCCGCCGTTCATCGGCGACATCACGTTCGAGGCCTTCGGCGCGGGCGGAGCCTCGCTGGGCACCGTGTCGCTGAATGACTACGGCGACGGTGCGGCCGGGGGGGGCACGGCCGAGGACCGCTTCTTCGGCCTCTTCCACGACGCCGGCATCGAGAGCATCCGCCTCAGCATGAACAGCACGGACTGGGAGATGGACCATCTCCAGTACGCGCGCGTCGTGCCCGAGGGCGGCACGGCCGCCGCGGCGCTGGTGCTGGCGGGCCTGGGCGCGCTGGCGCTCCGCCGCCGGCTCAACTGACCGCCGCCACGCACCGGCCGCAGATCGCCGGGTGCGCCGGGTCCGACCCGACATCCGCCTCCCAGTGCCAGCAGCGGGCGCATTTCGTCCGGCCCAGTTCGGCGGCCGGCTGCGCCGTGAAGGCCATTTCCTCAGCCGGCGCGATGGCCACGGCGGACACGTTCGCCAGTTCGCGGAAGGCCTCCGCGTGCGGCTGAAGGGCCGCCGGATCGCTGCCGGCCAGCCGAAGGTTCAGCACGGCATCCAGCCCCTTGCCGATGATCTTGGCCTGGCGGGCCTTCTCCAGCTCCACCAGCGCGTTCCCGCGCAGCGCGAAGAGCATCCGCCAAGTCTCTCCTTCCACAGCCGAAAGGCTGAAGTCCGCCGGCGACCACGTCGCCTCATGCACGGAAACCGCCGGCCGGCCGGGAACGAACTCCCAGGCCTCGTCCGCGGTGAAGGCGAGCAGCGGCGACAGCATCTGGCACAGCCGCGTGACCATGCGGTGCAGCGCGGTCTGGGTGCTGCGCCGGCGGAGTGAGTTGGCCGGGTCGGTGTAGAGCCGGTCTTTCACCACGTCATGGTAGATGGCGCTCAGTTCCACCGCGGCAAACTGGCTCAGGCGCTGGTAAACGACGTGGAACTCGTAGGCGTCGTAGGCCGCGGCGACCTCTGCTTCCAGCTTCGCAAACTCTCCCAGGATCCAGCGGTCGAGGCCGGTGAGTTGTCCATCCGGAACAGAGTGACGAGCAGGATCGAAGTCGTGGAGGTTGCTGAGCTGGTAACGAAGTGTGTTGCGCAGCGCGCGGTAGGTCTCGCTTACTTTTTTCAGGCGCTCCTCGCTCACCACGATGTCATTGCGGTAATCCTGCGAGGCGACCCACAGCCGGAGCACGTCCGCGCCGTATTCCTTGATGTAGCGTTCGGCGGTCTGGGGTTTCTGGTAGCCGCCCGAGCCCTGTTTGGACTTGGATATCTTCTCGCGGTCCTCGTCCACCATGAAGCCGTGCGTGAGCACGGTCTTGAATGGCGCCGCGCCGTTGCCGGCGAGCGAGAGCAGCAGGGAGGACTGGAACCAGCCGCGGTGCTGATCGGAGCCCTCGAGATACACGTCGGCGGCCCAAGGTGCTGCCGCCTTGTCACTGGCAGCACGCCGGAGTTCCGCTCGCCGCATCAGGACGGCGCGCGAGGAACTGCCGGAATCAATCCATACGTCTAGTGTGTCCGCGCCCTTGGTCGTGGCCTCCGGGCCGGACCAGTCTGCGGGCCGGCATTTCGCCCACAGCTCCGCGGCCGGCGTGGCAAACCAGACGTTGCTGCCGTGCTTTTCGACCAAGTCCGCAACGCACCGGATGATGGCTGGGCCGAGGATTGCCATGCCGCTGGTCGTGTAGAATGCGGGGATCGGCACGCCCCAGGTCCGCTGGCGGCTGATGCACCAGTCGGGCCGCGACTCGACCGCGCCCCGGATACGGTTCCGGCCCCAATCCGGAATCCAAGAAACCTCAGATTCAATGGCATTACACGCCTTTCCGCGTAATGTCGCGACGCTATCCTTGATGAAATGGCCGCTGCTGTGCATGGCCTTCTTGGCCTCCTCGGTCCATTCAGGCGGAGAGTGATCCACCCGGATGAACCACTGGTCCACGGCGCGGAACACGATCGGCGTCTTGCTCCGCCAGCAGTGCGGGTAGCTGTGGTGATAGTCTTCACGGTGGACAAGAGAGTTCTTCTCCGTCAACAGGCTCAGCACCGCGTCGTTGGCCTCGGAACGGCCGTCCTTCTCAAGCACTGATTTGCTCAAAAGTGAATCGGGCATCTGCTGCCCGCGCGGCAGGTCGTCCGTGAGCGCCAGCCGGCCGTCATCACTCACAGGATTGTAGATGGGCAGGCCGTGGTCGAGGCCAAGCAGGTAGTCATCTGTGCCGTGGCCCGGCGCGATGTGGACGAAGCCGGTGCCCGAGTCATTGGTCACGAAGTCCGCCGGCAGCAGCCGGCCGGTGCGGTCGCAGAAGGGATGCCGGTACTCAACCTGCTCCAGATGCCCCGCCTCCAGCGATCGCAGCTCCTGGTAGCCGTCCCAGCTGAGCTTCTGCGCGATCGTGGGCAGCAGGGCGGTGGAGACAAGGTAGGACTCCTCGCCGGCGAGGACATGTGTGTAGGTGAAGCGCGGGTTGAACGCGACCGCGAGGTTCGCCGGCAGCGTCCACGGCGTGGTGGTCCAGATCAGCACGAACATGTTCCGCTGCCCGACCACCGGGAACTTCACGTACACGCTCGGGCTCACATGGTCGTGGTACTCGACCTCCGCCTCGGCCAGCGCGGTGCGGAAGGGGATGCTCCAGTACACCGGCTTCCTGCCGCGATAGACGAAGCCCTTCTCCACGATGTCCGCGAACATCCGCAGCTCGTCCGCCTCGTACTGCGGGTCGAGCGTGAGGTAGGGTTTATCCCACTCGCCGAGGATGCCGAGGCGCTTGAACTGGGTCCGCTGCAGGTCAATGAACCGCCGCGCGTAGGCGTCGCAGGCGGTGCGGATCGTCGCAGCATCGGCGTCGGTGCGGCCGGCGGCGCGCAGCTCCTGAGTGACCTTGGACTCGATGGGCAGGCCGTGGCAGTCCCAGCCGGGGATGTACGGCGCGCGGAAGCCGCGGAGCGTCTTGTACCGGACGACGATGTCCTTGAGGATCTTGTTGAGCGCGGTGCCGACGTGGACGTCGCCGTTGGCGAAGGGCGGGCCGTCGTGGAGGACGAACGTGGGCGCGCCGGCGCGGGTGGCCTGGATGCGCGCGTAGAGGCTGGACTGCTCCCACTTGGCGAGGCGCTGCGGCTCTCGCGTGACGAGGTCCGCCTTCATGGCAAAATCCGTCCGTGGCAGGTTCAGCGTGTCTTTGTAGTCCATCGGAAGCGGGAAAGGGAGCGGCACGCGGGCGGGACGGCAAGCGCCGGCCCGCCACTTGGAACTTGGAACTTGGAACTTGGAACTTCATTTCTTCCGCGTGCCCGTTCCGAACGCGTCCCCGGACGTCCATCCCTTTCCCACCCTCGGCCTCGTCGGCGGCGGGCAGCTCGCGAAGATGACTGCCCAGGCGGCGGCGCAGTTCGGCTGCCGCGTGGCCATCCTTGAACGCCGCGGGCACACGCCCGCCAGCGGCCTCGCGGACTTCCAGTTCCTCGGCGACTGGGACAACCCGGCCGACCTCATGCGTCTCGCGGCGGTGAGCGACGTGCTCACGCTGGAGAACGAGTTCGTGGACGCCGAGGCGCTGGCCCACGTCGAGCGGCACGGCCGGCCGGTGTTCCCCGGCTCCGGCACGGTGAAGATCGTGCAGGACAAGCTGTGGCAGAAGCAGGCCGTGGCCGACGAGGGCCTGCCGCTGCCGCGCTTCACGGACACGCCGACGCGCGCGGACGTGGCGCGCTTCGCCGAATCGGCCGGCTGGCCGCTCGTGCTCAAGACGCGCCGCAATGGCTACGACGGCAAGGGCAACTTCACCCTGCGCTCCGCCGCGGACCTCGACGCCGCGTGGGCCGCGCTGCGCGGCGACATGAACGCGCTCTTCGTCGAGGCGTGGTTTCCCTTCGCCCGCGAGCTGGCCGTGATGATCACCCGGTCGCGCCGGGGCGAATGCGTTACCTACCCGGTCGTGGAAACCATCCAGCATGACCACATCTGCCAAGTCGTGAAGGCACCGGCGGACGTGCCGGCGGAGACGGCCGCGCGGGCGGCGGAGGCGGCGCGGCACGCGGTGGCCGCGGTGGGCGGCGTGGGGACGTTCGGCGTGGAGCTGTTCCTCGCGGCCGACGGCACGGTGGCGGTGAACGAGCTGGCCCCGCGCGTCCACAATTCCGGCCACTACACCATCGAGGCGTGCGACTGCTCACAGTTCGAGAACCACGTCCGTGCCGTGCTCGGCTGGCCGCTGGGCTCGGCGCGCCTGCGCGCGCCGGCGGCGGGGATGATCAACCTGCTCGGCGGCGGCCCCGGCTCCGGCCGCCCGACGGGGCTGGAGGAGGCCCTCGCCATGCCCGGCGTGGCCGTCCACGTGTACGGCAAGACGACCAGCGCGAAGGGCCGCAAGATGGGCCATGTGACGGCGCTCGGGGAGACGGTGGCGGCGGCGCTGGCCCGGGCGGAAAAGGCGGCGGGGGCGGTCCGGTTCGGAGGATGAGTGATGAAACCCGCTCCTTTCTGGCGTGGTTTTCTGCTGG
>JBJXFY010000297.1:0-4388 GCA_046155815.1 Limisphaerales bacterium
GATTCAACCGGGCCTTCGACTGGCTCAGCACCCGCTACGGCACGGTCGTGGGCGGCCTCGGCCGGAAGGCCGCACGCTCGATGCTCCTGCTCGTGGCCGTGGTCGCCGGCATCTGGCTGCTCGGCCGCGTCGTCCCCGGCGGCTTCATCCCGGACGAGGACAAGGGCTATCTCTTCGTCGCCGTCGAGCTGCCCGAAGGCGCCTCGCTCCAGCGCACCGACGAGCTGCTCAAGCAGGTTGAGGAGGTCGTCGGCGCGACGCCCGGAGTGCGCTCCGCGCTCGGCCTGGCCGGCATGAACATCCTCAATTCCCTGAACTTCCCCAACGCCGCGCTCATGTTCATCGGCCTGGAGGACTGGGAGGAACGCCAGGCGCCCGAGCTCCATGCGGCCGCCATCGCCGCCGAGTGGAACCGGAAGTTCTACGGCATCCCCGGTGCGCGCGTCTTCGCGTTCGGGCCGCCGCCGCTGCCCGGCTACGGCAACGTCTCCGGCTTCACGATGCAGCTCCAGGACCGCTCCGGCGGGTCGATCGAACAGCTCTCCAGGTTCATTTCGCAGTTCCAGGCCGAGGCCGCGAGGCGTCCCGAGCTGGGCCGCGTCAGCACGACCTTCAATCCCGCCACACCGCAGGTGCGCGTCGAGCTGGACCGCGAGAAGGCACGGACGCTCGGCGTGCCGGTGGACAGCGTGTTCGCCACGCTGCAGGCGTACCTGAGCGGCCTCTACGTGAACGACTTCGTCCGCTTCGGCCGGGTGTTCAAGGTGTTCCTCCAGGCGGAGCCGGAGTTTACGAACGAGCCGCAGGACATCGGACAGTTCTACGTGCGCAACACCGGCGGCCAGATGGTGCCGCTGAGCACGCTGGTGAAGGTCAGCCAGATGACCGGGCCCAACTTCGTCACGCGCTTCAACCTCTACAACTCCGCCGAGTTCATGGGCGCGCCGGCGCCGGGCTACAGTTCCGGCCAGGCGCTCGCCGCCATCGAGGAGGTCATGCGGGCCATGCCTTCCGAGGCCGGCTTCGAGTGGTCGGGCCTCACCCTCCAGGAGAAGAAGTCCGAGGGGCAGGCGGCGATCATCTTCGGCATGGCCGTCGTGTTCGTCTTCCTCCTGCTCGCCGCGCAGTACGAGAGCTGGTCGCTGCCGTTCTCCGTGCTGCTGGCCACCCCCACCGTCATCCTGGGCACCATGATCGGCCTCTTCGTGCGGAACTTCGACCTGAACGTCTATGCCCAGATCGGCATCGTCATGCTCATCGGCCTCGCCGCCAAGAACGCCATCCTCATCGTCGAGTTTGCCAAGATGAAGCGCGAGGAGGGCGTCGGCATCCTGGAGGCGGCCATCGAGGGCTCGAAGCTGCGCCTGCGGCCCATCCTCATGACCTCGTTTGCGTTCATCCTGGGCTGCGTGCCCCTCATGCTCGCCACCGGTTCCGGCGCCGCGGCGCGCGCCACCATGGGGACCGGCGTCGTGTACGGCATGACCGTCGCCACGGTGATCGGGCTGTTCATCATCCCGGTCTGCTACGTGTTCGTGCAGCGGCTGTCCGAACGCGGGAAGGAGCCGGTGGCGGCCGCCCCGGTCGCCCCGGCGGTGAAGGGAGGGGCCCACTGATGAAGGCGGAGCGAAGCTTCCGACACCACGCGGCACAGGCTGGCGGCCTGCTGCGGCGCGGGCCGATCACCGGCATTTTCCTCGCCTTGATCCTCCTGGCCGGCTGTGCCGTGGGGCCGGACTACGAACGCCCGGCGGTGGACACGCCCCCCGAGCATCGCCGCGCCGACTCGGACCCGGCGGCGGCGGAGGGCACCAGTTCCTTTGGCGACCTCGGCTGGGCGGAGGTGTTCGTTGACCCCGTGTTGCGGGGCTACCTCGCCGAGGCGCTGACGAACAACTGGGACGTCAAGATCGCCGCGGCCCGGGTGCTGCAGGCGCAGGCCTCGGCGCGCGTCGTGCGCTCGCAGTATTATCCCAACGTGGCCCTCGGCGGCGACCTGGTCACCACCCGCACTTCGGAAGAAGGACCGTTCGCTGTGCCGCCGGGCTCCGATCCGGAGGCGACTTACGGCACCGCCTTCGCCTCCATGTCCAGCTACGAGGTGGACCTCTGGGGCCGTATCCGCCGGGCCAGCGAGGGCGCGCGGGCCCGGCTGCTGGCGACCGAGGCGGCGCAGGAGTCCGTGCGCCAGACCCTCGTGGCCGAGGTGGCCGCGGCCTATGTGATCCTTTTGCAGCTCGACTACGAGCTGGAGATCTCGCGCCGCACCTATCTCGTGCGCACCAATTCACTGAACCTCACCACCGCCCGGCAGGAGGGCGGCGTTGCCTCCATGCAGGACGTGGTGCAGGCGCGCGTGCTGGTGGACACCGCGGACGCCGCCACCGTGGATGTGCTCCGCCGCCAGGAGCAGCAGGAAAACGTACTCGGCCTCCTGCTGGGCCGGAATCCGGGCACGCTCGCGCGCGGCCGGCCCCTGCGGGAGCAGCCCACTCTGGCGGATGTGCCGCCGGGGCTGCCGTCATCCCTGCTGGAACGGCGGCCGGACGTGCGTGCTGCCGAGCAGCAGCTCGTGGCCGCCAACGCCAGCGTGGGCGAGGCCCGCGCCGCCTTCTTCCCGCAGTTGAGCCTGACCGGGATGTTCGGGTTCCAGAGCGTGTCGCTGGGCGACCTGTTTACCAGCCCGGCGCAAATCTGGCAGTTCGGACCGACGCTGGTGTTCCCGGTTTTCACGGGCGGCCGGCTGAAGGGGCAGTACGAGCTCGCGAAGGGCCGGTTCGACGAGGCCGTGGCGCAGTACCGGCAGTCGGTGCAGGGCGCCTTCCGCGAGGTGTCGGACGCGTTGATCCAGCACCAGCGGACCCGGGAGTTCACCGTGCGCCAGGAGCGGGTGACGCAGTCGCGGCGCGAGGGCGCCGAGCTGGCGAACATCCGCTATGATGGCGGTGTCACCAGCTACCTCGAGGTGCTGTACAGCGAGGAGGAGCTTTTCACCGCCGAGCTGGCGCTCGCCCGGGCGATCGGCGATGAGCTTCTGAGCTATGCCCGGCTGTACCGCGCACTGGGCGGCGGCTGGACCGGGCCCGGCCTCGAGCTTGCCGGCGCGACGGCGCAACCCTGATCTCCGCACCAACATGAGCAACCTCAACCTCCGCACCATCACCAACAGCTTTCAGGACGTGCGCCTTGCCAGCCTCGCCTCATGGAAGCATGCCGCCGAATTCAGCCCGCGCGACTCGGGCGGCCCCTACGTGGTGACCCAGGAAGGCTACGACCCCGGAGACTACACCATGACGCCCGACGAGTTCGTCCTCGGCCGGTCCGGGAAGTGGCTTTCGCTTGGCCAGTTTTACAAGCTGCCGGTCGCCGAGCGGCGGACGGAGTTCATCTTCGGGACCGCCTCCGAAGTGATGAAGGTCATGGAGGGCCTGCCCGCGAAGGCGGAGGTGCTGAGCGCCGACGCGCCTTCCGGGGCAGCCGCCCCCGAGGGCGAGGCGGACGACATGTCCACGGCGCTGGCGGCCGGGAAAGCGGCGGCCGGTCCGGCTTCTGCATGAACAACCCCCTTCAGTCATGAGCAAGAAATACAAGGATCACGGGGAAATCGGAAAAGGCGGCGCAGAAAAGCTCGGCCGCAAGGAGTACGAGAAGGAGCTGCGCCGCCTGCAGGCCGGGCTCTGCCACCTCCAGGAGTGGGTGAAGCACAAGGGCCTGCGCGTCATCATCGTGTTCGAGGGCCGCGACGGCGCGGGCAAGGGCGGCACCATCCGCGCCATCACCGAGCGCGTCAGCCCCCGCGTGTTTCGCCTCGTGGCACTGCCTGCGCCCTCGGACCGCGAGAAGACCCAGATGTACATCCAGCGCTACATGGCGCACTTCCCGGCGGCGGGCGAGGTCGTGATCTTCGACCGGAGCTGGTACAACCGCGCCGGCGTCGAGAAGGTCATGGGCTTCTGCACCAAGGAGCAGCACCGCAAGTTTCTCGAACTGGCACCGGGCTTCGAGAAGCAGGTGGTCGCCGATGCCGGCATCATCCTCATCAAGTTCTGGCTCGAGGTGGGCGACCAGGAGCAGCGGCGCCGCTTCGAGGCGCGCATCACCGACCCCGTGCGCCAGTGGAAGCTCAGCTCCATGGACCTGCCTTCGCGCAGCCGGTGGTACGAGTATTCCCGCGCCCGCGACCAGATGCTCGCCGCCACGGACACGAAATGGTCCCCGTGGCACATCCTGCGCTCCGACGACAAGAAGCGCGCGCGTCTGAACTGCATCGCCCACCTGCTCGAACTCATCCCGCACAAGAAACTCAAGCGGGAGAAGATCGGGCTGCCGGACCGCGAGACGAAGCACGCGTACGACGACCGGGCCGCGCTCAAGGGCCGGAAGTTCGT
>JBJXFY010000086.1:0-3954 GCA_046155815.1 Limisphaerales bacterium
ACTTCGCGAGGTCGCCCTGGCACTCGGCGCTCTGGCCGGTCTGCCACGGCTTCACCGCGCCGCCGGCCAGCGTCAGCGCGCGGTCGGGGATCGCGCGGTCGTAGTCAATCGTGATGACGCGGCCGAAGCCCTTGCAGTGCGGGCACGCGCCGACGGGGTTGTTGAAGCTGAACAGCGCGGACGAAGGCTCGCGATAGTCGAGATCGCAGGCGGCGCAGTGGAGGCGGGAGGAGAAATGGGAAATGGAATATGAAGCATGACCTTCGACCGCGGCCGGCGGATGAATGGCCAGCTTGCCGTGGCCGAAGTGGTAGGCCTGCTCGCAGGCCTCGACGAAGCGGGCGCGGTTCGCGGGCGCGAGCTTCACGCGGTCCTGAACCACTTCGATTGCGGAGGGCGGATTGGGGAAGGCGGAATGAGCGTCTTCGAGACGCACGACCTGCCCGTCCACGAGCAGGCGCTGGAAGCCCTGCTTCGCCACCAGGTCCAACTGCTCCTTCAGCGCCAGCTTGTCCGACAGGGCGATGCGGAAGGTGACCATCACCTCGGACGCAGGCGCCTCTCTTGATTCCGATTTCCGGCCGCCGATCGGCAGGCTGCTCCAGATCGCGGCCGCGGTGTCCTTGCGGACCGGCTGGCCGCATTGCCGGCAATGGAGCTGCGCGACGTGCGGCCAGATGACCTTCAGGTGGTCGCACGCCTCGGTCATCGTGCCGACGGTCGAGCGCGTGGTGCGGACGCTGTTGCGCTGCTCGAGGGCGATGGCCGGCGGGATGCCCTCGATGGCGTCCACGCGCGGCTTGTCCATGCGGTCGAAAAACTGCCGGGCGTAGGGCGAGAAGGTCTCGATGTAGCGGCGCTGGCCCTCGGCGTAGAGCGTGTCGAAGGCGAGCGAGGACTTCCCCGAGCCGCTGAGGCCGGTGAAGACGATGAGCCGGCGCTTGGGCAGGTCGAGGTCGAAGCCCTTGAGGTTGTGCTGCCGAGCGCCGCGGATGCGGATGAAGTCGTGTGCGGCCGGCCGGCTCATGCGGCGCGGAGGGTAGAAGCGAAGGCCGCAGCGTCAACGCCGGCGGGCACCGCGCGACTAGCCGACGTTCAGCCCCTCGCCCAGCACGTCCGGCGCGTAGCGGTCCAGGAGGCTGATGATTTCGTCGGCCTCGGCCTCGCCGACGCCACGCTCGCGGAGCGTGGCCAGCAGGTGCGCCACGAAACCGGCAAAGTGCCGGCGCTCGATGCCCCGCCCGAAATGCACACGGGCGATGGACTGTCCGCTGTACGCGATCGGCCCGCCGAGCGCTGCGCTGAAGAACTCGTGCTGCATGCGCCGCAGCCGTCCGACCGGAACCTGGCGGAAAAACGGCGCCAGCTCCGGGTCGTTCAGGATCCGTTCGTAGAACGCGTCCACGAGGGCGCGGATGGTCGTCTCACCGCCGATGCGGTCATAGAGGGAGGTGCTCTCGCTCACGGGCGGAGCTTGGCAGGATTCGGCCGCGGCGTGAGGAAAAAATACGGGGTGCCCCGGACGGGTTCATGCGACCCGGCGCGGCGCGGCCGCAATCCACTCGTCCAACGAGACGGCGGGTGCGGACCCCGGGGCGGGCTGGCCGCGAGCGCCTCATCCACCCGCCATCGCTCCGACGACCAGCAGCGGTTCCTCGCCCTGCACGACGGCCGCGGGCAACGGCGTGTCCGCAGGCAGGAGCGAAAGGTCTTCCTGGCAGGCGAAGAAGCGGATGAAGGGCCGGCGCTTCAGCGTGCCGTGGTCGCGGATCGTGCCGCGCAGCACCGGATGCCGCGCCTCGAGCGCATCGAGCACGGCCGCGACGGTCGCCGGGCCGGCCACGTCCAGCCGCACCTCGCCGTCCATGCGCGCGAGGTTGCGCAGATGAAAGGGCAGGACGACGTGGATCATGGGGAATCCACGAATGGACAACAGTGGGCACGAATCCGCTTCATGCCGGTGCAGGGCAGGTCCGGCCTTCCGAGTCCGCGACGCCCACGGGCGCCGCCCGCCGGCAGGGCGCGGGAGCCCGCGTCAGGGATGTCGGCAAAATGCCGTCGGCACGCCGGCCGGGCCGGCGGCCGGCGCTCCCGATCGGGCCGCGACCCGCCTCGCGGGGATTCCTGTGCGTTCGTGTCCATCCGTGGCTTCTCAACTTACGCCAGCGTCTGCACCTCCACCGACAGCACGGCCGGCAGGTCGCGCACGATGGTCTCCCACGAGTCACCGCTGTCGGGCGAGCAATAGACCTGCCCGCCCGTCGTGCCGAAGTACACGCCGCACGGATCGAGCCGATCCACGGCCATCGCGTCGCGCAGGACGTTCACGTAGCAATGCTCCTGCGGCAGGCCCTCGGTCAGCGGCTCCCATTCGTGGCCGCCGGTGCGGCTGCGATAAACGCGCAGCCTCCCCTCGGGCGGGTAATGCAGCGAGTCGCTGGTGATGGGCACCACGTAGATCGTCTCCGGCTCGTGCGCGTGGACATCAATCGTGAAGCCGAAGTCGCTCGGCAGGTTCCCGCTCACCTCGCTCCACTGCTCGCCGGCGTTGTCCGTGCGCAGGATGTCCCAGTGCTTCTGCATGTAGAGCACGTCGGGCCGCGACGGATGCAGCGCGATGCGGTGGACGCAGTGGCCGACCTCGGCGTCGGGATCGGGCAGCTCGTACGGGGACTTGAGGCCACGGTTGATGGGCTTCCATGTCTTCCCGCCGTTGTCGGTGCGGAACGCGCCCGCCGCCGAGATGGCGATGTAGATGCGGTCCGGGTTCGTGGGGTCGAGCACGATGGTGTGCAGGCCCATGCCGCCGGCGCCGGGCTGCCAAAGGTGGCCCTTGGCGCTGCGGAGCGCGGACAGTTCCTTCCACGATTTGCCGCCGTCGGTGGACTTGAAGAGCGCGGCATCCTCCGCCCCGGCATAGACGGTGTCGGGATCGGTCAGCGACGGCTCAACGTGCCAGATGCGCTTGAACTCCCAGGGGTGCTGCGAGCCGTCGAAGTGCTTGTGCATGCCGACCTCGCCCTCGTAGCGGAAGTCGTTGCTCCTGCCGTTGGGCATGCCGTCCGGACCCATCAGGTCCTCGGGATTGGTACCAGGCGGGTTCCACGTCTTCCCGCCGTCATCCGAGCGCTGGATGACCTGGCCGAACCAACCGCTCGACTGCGAGGCGTAGAGGCGGTCGGGGTCCACGGGTGAACCCTTGAGGTGGTATATCTCCCAGCCCGCGAAGTGCGGGCCGCTGACTTGCCACTGCCGGCGGCTGCCGTCAGCGATGAGGATGAAGGCTCCCTTTCTGGTGCCGACGAGGACGCGGACGCGGCTCATGGTTTTTCCTTGGTTGACGGGTGTTCGGAAAGTCCGGGCGAAAGTCTTGGGTCAGTCCGAATGGATGTGAAGTCCGCGCTCGCCCAGACCATCATCCGTGCCGGTGCCGTGGGTCCAGGCCGGTCGGGTGCCGCGCCCTTGATGCCTGGAGGAGGTTGAACACGACTGTCGCCGTTTGGTCAGGGGTGTGGCCGGGCCGGGGGCATGAGCGAGACCCTCTCCTTGGGTTTGCGGGAACGGATTCTGGCCGCCTATGACTCTGGCCGCCTATGACTCTGGCCGCCTACGACGATGGCGAGGGCACGCGCGAGGCGGTGGGCCGCCGGTTCCGGGTTTCGCCCGGCATGGTCAAGAAGCTGCTCCAGCCGCGCCGCCGCCTCGGCGACCTCCGCCCCCAGCGCCACCGCTCCGGCGGCAAGCCTCGCAGCGTCGCCAGCCAGCAGCACCAGTTGCGCACGCTGCTGGCCCGGAAGCCCGATCTGACCCTCAGGGAGCCGCGCCGCGCCGCGGGGCTGGACTGCACCCTGCCCGCCATTCACCGCGTGCTGGTTCGGCTGGGGCTGACAGGTGGGAAAGGACACCCCGCGCCTGCGAGCAGGACCGTCCCGACCTCCGGCGCGCGCGGCGGGC
>JBJXFY010000338.1:0-2922 GCA_046155815.1 Limisphaerales bacterium
CAGGCCTCCAGTTCCGGCGACCACAGCCGCGCGCCGTCGCGGAAGACGCAGCCCTGCGCGTGGTTGCCGGCCTCGACCAGACGCAGCGTCTCACCGGCCGGCAGCACCTCGCCGCGGCGGGCGGCGAAGCGCGCCAGGTAGCGGTCCGCCACGCACCGCGCCCGGTCGTCGGCGCGGATCAGTTCCTCGACCGTGCGCACGCCGTCGCCGGTGACCGTGGGAAAAATCTTCTCCGTGATCGCAAACAGACGGCCACGCGCCTCGTGCGGCTGGCGGACGTAGAACAGCCCCGCCTCCAACGGCCCCGCCACGTACCGCTGCACGACGAGCGGCGCAGACGTGTGCCGCAGCAGCGCCGCCGCGTCGGCTTCACCGCGGACGAGCTTCACGCCCGCGCCGCGCTGGCCGATGTCCGGCTTGAGCACGAACGGCCACGCCAGCCCCTGCGCCGCGGCCAGCCGCCGCAGCACGGCCAGCCGTTCCTCCGCCGGGCCGGCTGCGAGTTGCCACGCCTCGGCGGTGAATTCCGGGCTGGTGCGCCACAGGTCCGCCAGCGTCGCGAACTTCGACTCACCCACCAGTCCGCCGGCCTCAAGGCCCGGGTTCGCCGCCGTCGGCAGCGTCAGGCTCCGGTGGCGCACGGAAAGTTGCAGGTACTTCGCCGCGACGGGCAGGTAGAAGAGCCACGCCGGCCAGAACTCCCAGCGCGTCCAGCGCGCCCACCGCGCCGAACGCAGGAACCGCGGCAGCAGCCGGAGCGCCGCCAGCCCCGCCAGCGCCCCGCCCCACGCCAGCCACGCCGCGTGCGACCAGCCGCTCAGCACGCCCTCGAGCCGCGCGCCCAGCACGGCGGCCAGCCCGAAGATGCCGCCCGTCCACACCGCGACGGCCAGCCCGGTCACGAGCAGGAAGCGGCCGAAGGGCAGCCGCAGGAAGCCGGCCGCGAGGTACGTCGGCAGGCGCGTGCCCGGCACGAAGCGGCTGACCAGCAGCAGCCACACGCCGTGCTTCTGAAACCACGCCTCGCTCCGCGTCACGGCCTCCGGCGTCGCCAGCCGCCCGGCCCAGCGCGAACGCAGCAGCGGCCGGCCCCCCGCGCGCGCCACGCCGTACAGCAGCGCGTCGCCGATCCAGATGCCGAGGAAGCAGCCGAGGAAGGCGGTGAGCCAGGCCATCTTCCCCGTGCCGGCCAGCAGCGCGGCGGTGACGGTCGGGATGTCCTCCTGCACGAAGGTCGCCAGCCCGAGCGCCGCGGCCTGCGCGACGGGCGTCCAGCTCCCGAACTCCGGCAGCGGCGCCGGCGTCATGCCGCCTCCACCCCGGCCGGGCGCCGCTGGTGCGCCACCGTCGAGGGAGCGACGCCGAACTCCGCCGGCAACGGGATCTCCAGCAGCCGCGCCATCACCGCTATCAGCGCGTAATGGTGGATCGCGTGCGCGATGGCGTACGCCAGTTCGCGCCCGCAGGACGACGCCGTGACGGGCGACGCCCCGTGCGCGTAGCTGACCTCGCACCGCGCGCGGATGGGCGCGGCCAGCGCGTCGGCGTCGAGCTTGGCCAGCATTCCGCGCAGTTCCCGCGTCTGCGCGAGCGCGCAGGCCGGGTCCGCCTCGAGCCGCGGGTCGCGCCGGCGGTCGTCGTAGTCCACCACGTCCGCGTCCAGCGCTCGGGACCAGCTCGCAAAGTGGTCGAGGCAGTGCCGGTAATGCCCGCCCAGGCTGGCGTTGAAGACCGCCGGCACGCGGCGGGCATAGGTGGCCGCGTCCAGCGCGCCGAGCAGCAGCTCGCCCTGGCGCAGGATTTCGTCGGCCGCGGCCAGGAGACGGGCGGCGTCGCCGGCTGCGGGTTCAGCGGCGTGGTGCGGAGGGAAGTTCATGATGGGGCGCGGTCGGGAAGCACCGTCAGCGTTGGGTCGTGCGGGCCGGTGATGCCTTACGCGCGATGCAGGCTGGCCGGCCGGCGCAGCTCTCCGCGGCGGAGCCACAACACGGCCGCGGCGCAGGTCCAGGTGACGAGCGCGAGGGCGAAAAGCAGCCCGCCGTCGCCCTCCACCTCGATCCCGAGCCGCGTGAGGTGGGCAAGGATCGCACCGCTCATGACGCCCAGCGCGAGCAGCGCGCCCAGGGCCGCGGTGCGCGGCACGAGCAGCAGCACCACCGCCACCAGCTCGACGACCCCGCTCGCCAGCCGGCCCCACGGCTCAGCGCCCAGACGGGTGAAGATGAAGACCGACTCCGGCGCGGCGGTGAACTTGAAGAACAGCGTCTGCGCCAGGATCGCGGCGGCCACGAGCTGGCTGAGCCACGACACGCCACGACAAAGCTTGCAGGAGTTCATTCGGCGGATCTCCGGTGGGCGGTTACTTCGCCGCCGCCTGCTTCAGCTCGGCGAGTTTGGCCGCCAGCTTTTCGGTGCTGCAGCGGTCGCCGTTGTTCCTGCCGACGTACCGGAAGACCTCCTTGCCCGCCGGGTCGAGCAGCACGAGCGCGGGATAGTGGACCATTTCGCCGTGGAAGGCGTAGCCGTCGGGGATCGCGAAGGCCTTCGCCAGTTTGGCGTCCGGGTCGCGGTAGATCGTCGGCGCGGTCCCCGGTTCAAGCCTTGCGGTCCAGCCCTTGATCTCCTCCGCGGAGTCGGGCTTGAGGAAGACATGCACCACGTCCGGCTGCGCGGCGGCCAGCTTCGCATGCTCGGCCGTATGGCGGAGGCAGACGGGGCACTCGGTCTTGAGCAGGAAATGCAGCGCGACGTATTTCCCCTTCGCGTCGGCGAGGCGGAAGGTCTTGCCGTCCGCGGGCGCCGTGACGGTGAAGTCGGCGGGCGGCGCGGCCACGGCCGCGAAGGCGAGGAACAGGGCAGCCAGCGCGCCGGCGCGGCGGGCGGCGGAATTCGGGATGCGCATGACGCCGGTGCGTCGCGCGG
>JBJXFY010000348.1:0-17502 GCA_046155815.1 Limisphaerales bacterium
GCTGCTGGCGGCCAGCGTGGCGCATGAGATCGGCAACCCGCTCAACGCCCTCAGCATCCACCTCCAGCTCATGGAGCGGGAGCTGAGGAAGCTGGACGCCGCCGTTACCGGCCGGGGCGGGTCGCCCGCCGCCGCGGCCGGCCTCGACCGGGTGCGCGGCTACCTCGGCACCGCCCGCGGCGAGATCACGCGGCTCGACTACACCATCACTCAGTTCCTCGCCGCCCTGAGGCCCGTGCCGCCGCGCCTCGCCCTGGCGGACCTGAACGCCGTGGTCCGGGAAACCGCCCTGCTCCTCCGCCCGGAGCTCGAGAACCGCGGCCTCGCGGTCGAGGAACACCCCGCCGTCGCGCTGCCGCCGGCGCCGTTCGACGCCGGCCAGATCAAACAGGCGCTCGTGAACCTGGTGAAGAACGCCATGCAGGCCATGTCCCGTGGCGGCGTCCTCACGCTCGAGACCGGCGCGAACGCCGACGGCGTATGGGCCGCGGTCGCGGACACCGGCCACGGCATGTCCGCCGAGACGCTGCAACGCATCTTCGAGCCGTTCTACACCACCCGGCGCAAGGGCAGCGGCCTCGGGCTGATGATCGTCCAGCGGATCGCGCGGGCCCACCGCGGCCGGCTCGAGGTCGAGAGCCACGAGGGGCGCGGCACGCGCTTCCGCCTCTGGCTCCCGCTGCCGCCGCAGCTTCCCCAAGGCACGCCCGCCCATGGATAAGCCCGCGCTGCTCATCGTGGACGACGAGATGGCCACGCGCGACGGCCTGCGCGCCGCGCTCGAGGAGCACTACGAGGTGTTCGTCGCGGACGACGCGGCCGCCGCGCTGGACCTGCTCCAGCGCGAGCCCTTCGACGCGGTCCTCACCGACCTGCGCCTGCCCCGGGAAGACGGCCTGAAGCTCATCGCCAGCGCCAAGGCCCTTCCCAAGCCCCCGGTCTGCATCCTCATGACCGCCTACGGCTCGGACGAAACGGTGGTCGAGGCGATCAAGCGCGGCGCGGACGACTACATCGCCAAGGGCGGGATGGAGATCGAGATGCTCGAGATGAAGCTGTCCCGCGCCCTCCGGCAGCGGAACCTCGAGTCCGAGAACCGCTCGCTCCACCGCCGCCTCGACGACCGCTACCAGCTCGACGGCATCATCGGTTCCTCGGCCGCAATGCGCGAGGTCCTCGACACCGTGCGGCAGGTGGCGGACTCGCGCGCCACCGTGCTCATCCGCGGCGAGAGCGGCACGGGCAAGGAGCTCATCGCCAAGGCGGTCCACCAGCTCAGCCCGCGCGCCCGGCAGCCGCTGGTGACGGTGCACTGCGCCGCGCTTTCCCCGACGCTGCTCGAGAGCGAGCTCTTCGGCCATGAGAAGGGGGCCTTCACCGGCGCGCTCGAGCGGCGGGTGGGCCGCTTCGAGCAGGCGCAGGGCGGCACGCTGTTCCTCGACGAGATCGGCGAGATTGACGCCGCCACGCAGGTCAAGCTGCTGCGTGTGCTCAGCGAGCGGACCTTCGAGCGCGTCGGCTCGAACCGGACGATCTCCGTGGACGTGCGCGTCATCGCCGCCACGAACAAGGACCTGCGCACGCTGGTGGACACCGGGAAGTTCCGCGAGGACCTCTACTTCCGCCTCGCCGTCATCGAGCTGTCGCTGCCGTCCCTGCGCGACCGGCGGGAGGACGTGCCCGCGCTCGCCGGGGCGTTCCTGCGCGAGTTTGCGGCGGCCAACGCCAAGAACGTCCGCAGCATCGCCCCCGAGGCGCTGGACGCGCTGGCCGCCTACGCCTGGCCCGGCAACGTGCGCGAGCTGCGCGCCGCGCTCGAGCGCGCCGTGGTGCTCACCCGCGGCGAGGCCGTCACGCTGCGCGACCTTCCGGCACACGTCCTGCGGCCCGCCGCCGCGCCTGCCGCCGGCGACGCCTCCACGGCCACGCCCGCCGGCGAGGCCCGCACGGTCCAGGAGGCCGAGCGGCAGCTCATCATCCGCGCGCTCCGCGAGACCGCCGGCAACCGCACCGCCGCGGCCCGCCGCATCGGCGTCAGCCGCCGCACGCTTCACCGCAAGCTTCACGAATACCAACTGGAGGGACTTTGAACGAACGACGCCGCTCAATGCAGGAATGGATCCACTTCTTCGAGGAGGGCGAAGGGGCGAGATGGATGGGCGCCTTTTCCATCGCGATCATCCTTTTCGCGATCGCGGTCGCGTACAACCTGCGCGAGTTCCAGAGCCCCCGCGCGCCGGACGCCATGGACGCCGCGCAGGTCGCGCGCAACCTCGCCGACGGGCACGGCTTCACCACGCTGCACATCCGGCCAGTCACCATCGGCCTGCTGCGCAACCACCGCGAGGACAAGGACGCGCTGCTGAAGAGCACCGACCCGGCGAACCCCGCCGCAGTGACGCATCCCGACCTCGCCAACCCGCCCGTGTACCCGCTGCTGCTCGCCGGGCTGATGCAGGTCGTGCCCTTCAACTGGGACATCCCGGTTGGCCGCGCGGAAAGCCACTGGCGCTTCGGGCCGGACCAGATCATCGCGCTCATGAACCAGCTCTGGTTCGTGGTGATGCTGCTGCAGGCGTTCTTCATCACGCGCCGGCTGATCCACCGGGGCGCCGCGTGGCTGGTGCTCCTGGGCCTCTTCGGCACGGACCTGCTGTGGCGCTTCTCCGTGTCCGGGCTCTCGACAAACTTCCTGTGCGTCGTCCTCCTCGGCATCGTGCAGCTGCTGCTCGGCATGGAGGAGCGGGCGCGGGCGACACCGCCGGCCTCCACCGCGTCCCTGGCGTGGCGGGCCGTGCTGGTGGCGGTGCTGGTCGGGATCGGCTTCCTCACCCGCTACTCCTTCGGCTTCCTGCTCGTGCCGGTGCTGGTGTTCTTCCTGTCCTGCTTTTCAGGGCGCCGCGCGGTGCTGGTGACGGCGGCGGTGCTCGCGTTCGCCGCGGTGAGCACCCCGTGGCTGGTGCGGAACTACGAGGTGAGCGGCACGCTCTTCGGCGTGCCCGGCTTCGCGTGGGCCAGCCAGACGGACAGCTTCCCCGCCCTGCAGATCGAACGGCAGTTCCAGCCGGACTTGAACCGCGTGGACCAGGCGCAGCTCGCGCGCAAGTTCGGCACCGGCCTGAAGGCGCTGTTCACCGAGCAGCTCCCCACCCTCGGCGGCACCTGGCTGGTGGCCTTCTTCTTCGTCGGGCTGGCCGTTCGCTTCGTCACGCCTGGTCTCGCGCGGCTGCGGGCGTTCACCGTCGTCAGCCTCGTCGTGCTCGCCGTGGTCCAGTGCGCCGGGCGCACGCACCTCACGGACATGACGCCGGTGGTGAACTCGGAGAACCTGCTCGTGCTCCTCACGCCGCTCATCGCCATCGCGGCGGTGGCGCTGTTCTTCACCTTCCTCGACAACACGGAGCTGCCGCACCCGCTGCTGCGGTATCCCATCGGCGCGGCGTTCCTGATCGTCACGGTGGCGCCGCTGATCGTGACGTTCCTGCCACCGCGCACGTTCCCCGTCGCGTACCCGCCGTACTACCCGCCGTTCCTGAAGCGGGTGGCGCAGTACTTCGACCCGGACGAGCTGATCATGACCGACCAGCCGTGGGCGATGGCGTGGTATGGCCGGCGGCAGGCGGTCCTGCTCACGCGCAATCCGGAGGACGAGTTCCTCGCGCTCAGCGACTGGATCAAGCCCGTGCGCGGGCTTTACCTCACGTCGCTGACGCTCGACCAGCGCTTCACCTCCGAGCTGGTGCTCAAGGAACGGGACTGGGGCCGCTTCGTCATCTCGTGCCTGGTCCAGGGCGTGGTGCCCGGGGGCTTCCCCCTGCGCCGTTCACCCGCGGGCTTCCTGCCCGAGCATTTCCTCCTGGCCGACCGCGAACGCTGGACCGAGGGGCGGGGCGGCAACCCGTAGGCCGCGGATGGGCCGCATCCTCGTCATCCGCGGCGGCGCGATCGGGGACTTCATCCTCACGCTGCCCGCGCTGGCGGCGCTGCGGGAGGCGTTTCCAACCGCGGGCCTGGACGTGCTGGGTTACCCGCACATCGCACGGCTCGCCACGGCCGGCGGCCTCGCGGACGAGGTCCATGCCATCGAGGCCCGGCCGCTGGCGGGCTTCTTTGCGCGGAACGGCGCGCTGGACGAACGGCAGGCGGAGTTTTTCCGGCGCTACGCGGTGATCGTGTCCTACCTGTTCGACCCGGACGGCACCTTCGCGGCGAACGTGCGGCGGGCCGGCGCGAAGGCCCAGTTCCTCCCCGCCCCGCACCGCCCGGAAGAACGCCCGGACCGGCACGCCGCCGAGGTGTTCCTGGAGCCGCTCCAGCGCCTCGCGATCTTCGACGCGCCCGCCGTCCCGCGGCTCAGCGTCCCGCCCGCGGCCGAGGAGGCCCTGCCCGGAGGGCCTTGGCTGGCGCTTCATCCCGGAAGCGGCTCGGAGAACAAGAACTGGCCCGAGGCCCGCTGGGCCGCGCTGCTGGGCCTGCTTCTCGCGCGCACGCGCTGGAACCTGCTGCTCGTCGGCGGCGAGGCCGAGGGCGGACGCCTCGAGCGGCTGGCCGCGTCGGGCGGCGGCCGGGTGAAGCTCGCGCGGGCCCGTCCGCTCGACGAGCTCGCGGGCCTGCTCGCGCGCTGCGTGGCGTTTGCCGGCCACGACTCCGGCATCACCCACCTCGCCGCCGCGCTGGGCCGGCCGTGCGTGGTGCTCTGGGGCCCGACGCTGCGGCCGGTGTGGCAGCCGCTGGGCGACCAGGTCTTCGTGCTCCAGCACGACGCCGGCCTGCACAGCCTCGGGCCGGCCAGCGTGCTCCAGGCCCTGGCCGGCTGCGTCCGCGAACCTTGATCCATGCACCCCGTGGAGCCGGCGGCCTCGCCTTACGCCACGGTCAGCCACAGCGTCTTGAGGTGCCCCGGCTCCTCGCGGGTAATCGGGAAGTCCGGCGGCTGCGGCGCGAAGTGCCTTCGAACTACCGCCCGCCCGGCCGCACGCACCGCGGCCTCCACCTGCGCGACGAAGGCCTCCGGCGCGAGCGTCGCCGCGTTCGTCGAGACGAACAGCGAGCCTCCCGCCATCAGCACCGGCAGCGCCGCGGCCACCAGCCGGCCCAGGTCCGTCGCCGCGCGGAACACGCCGTGCTCCTTCGACTGCGAGAAGGTCGGCGGGTCGAGCAGCACGACGTCGAAGCGCCGGCCCCTCTTCGCCAGGCGCCGCAGCCAGTCGAAGGCGTCGCCGTAGATGAAGTCGTGCGCGGCGGGATCGAGGCCGTTCAGCGCGAAGTTGCGCCGGCCCCAGTCGAGGTACTTGCGCGAAAGGTCGAGGCTGGTCGTGCGCGCGCTGGCCGCCGCCACGGCGACGGAGAAGCCGCAGGTGTACGCGAAGACGTTCAGCACCTCCGCACCGGCCAGCCCGCCCGCGCGCACGGGGAAGCCGGCGGCGACGTGGTTCACCAGCAGCCGCCGGCGGTTGTCGCGCTGGTCGGGAAACAGGCCGACCGAGTAGCCCTCGCCGAAGCGCGCCTCGAAGCGCAGGCCATTCTCGCGCACCGCCCACGCCTCGGGCGCCGGCTCGCCGAGCAGCGGCCGGGGGGAAGCCCCTTCCGCACCGGCACCGCGCACATGGCGGTCGAGGCGCTTGAAATGCACCCCGCGCGCGCCGGTGGCGGCCTGAAGCGCGTGGAGCCGGCCGCGGGCCGCCTCGTCCGGCTCCGTCTCCGCCGCCGCGAGCAGCCAGCCTCCCCAGCATTCGACCCACCCGCCCGGCCAGCCGTCCGGCACCCCATGCACCAGCCGGTACACGTCCGTCAGTTCCGGCTCGATGAAGGCCTGGCGCAGCGCGAGGCCGGCGGGCGCGGCGAAGTCCGCCGGCACGGTGAAGCGCCGCGGCTCGTTCGTGGCTGGATGCCGCAGCGCCAGCGCCTCCGCGTGCAGGCAGAGCCGTTGAAACGCCGCGCCGCCGTACAGCGCGTCGCCCAGGATCGGGAAGCCCGTGTCCGCGGCGTGGATGCGGATCTGGTGAGTGCGCCCGGTGCGCGGAACGGCGCGGAGCCGCCAGCCCGCCGCCTCGCGGCCGAGCACGGTGAATTCCGTGTCCGCCTCGCGCGCCTCCGGGTCGTCTTCCGGCTCCACGCTCTCGAAGCGCCCCGCGCCCTTCCGGATGGCCGAGCGCACGGTGAGCGTGTCCGCCGCCGGCCGCGCGTGGCTGAGCAGCACGTACTCCTTGGTCACGCGGCGGCGGCTGAACTGCTTCGTCAGCGCGGCGTTCGCGTCGCGCGCCTTCGAGAAGAGCAGGACGCCGGAGGTCTCCTTGTCGAGCCGCTGGAGGATCGCGAGGTCCGCCCAGCGCGGCTCGCGGTGGCGGAGCCACTCGTACACGCCCTCCCCGCCGTGGGTCTGCGAGGCGTGGGTGTTCCAGCCGGGCGGCTTGTGGATCACAAGGAGCTGGTCGTCCTCGTGCAGGATCAGCGGCGGGCGGCTCACCAGAAGCGCCACTCGGGCCGGAAGACCACCCACAGCGCGAGCAGGAAGTTCGTGACCGCGTGCGCCACGATGGCGTCGCCGAGGCGGCCCTTGCGCCAGACCAGCGCGTGCATGAGCAGCGCGTAGAGGAACGCCGCCACGACCTCGTGGTGCGTGAAGGCAAAGACCGCGCTCGAGAGCAGGATGGGGAACGGCCGCCAGAGGCTGAGCGGCACCTTGAGGAAGTCCTGGTTCGCCATCCAGCGCCACACGAGCGAGCGGTACATGACCTCCTCCATCGGCGGCACCACCACGCTCGACCCCAGCGTGCGCACGAGCACGAAGAACCACGCCAGCAGCGCGCCGTCACCGAACTGGAGGAACGGATTCCATTCCGTCCCGGGCTCGGCGGGCTTGCCCAGCTTGAGCGCCGTGGGCGGGATGTTCAGCAGCCGGGCGAAGTCATCCAGGCCGATCCACATCACCACGCCCACCACGCCGACGGCGATGCCTTCCCAGGAAAAGTTCCACTTCATCTCGGCGATCTCGCGGCGGAACTCCCACAGCAGCCACGCGCCCACGAGCGTCTTGGCGAGGTACAGCCAGAAGCGCATCGGGCCGTCGGACATGGCCTGAAGCTGCGTGAGGACGATGAAGGCGATGTACGGCGTGGCGCGCGCCCATACGGGCGACGCCTTGAGCTTGTCGAGCTGGACCATGGGCACGGGCAGTCTGCGAGCTGATGGGGCGGAGGCAAGCCGGGCGAAAGTTACAAAACCAAGCCTTCAGTCCCCGATCCATGCTCAGGCTCCAAGTTCCAAAACGGATGGCCGGCGCCGGCTCACAGGTTCACCCGTGGCGGCGACGCCTCGTCCCCGAAGGTGCGCGCGGCGCCGTGGGGCCCCCCGATCCAGGCCGCGGGGAAAGACGGCGGCGAGGCGCCGCTGTCAACTTCCTGCGGCGAGGCGTCGCAGCCACGCCGCGGCACCGACCCCATTGGAACTTGGCCCTTGGAGCTTCTCTTGAACTTGGAGCTTGGCCTTTGGAACTTGTCCCGGTTCCCCGCCATCTTCCCGGCGTGGGCCCGCTCCACCCGCTCTTCCGCCATGGCTGCGTCTGGCTTCCGCGGCTCGGGCTGTGGCTCGACCCGAACGCGCCGCAGGCCGGGCCGGAGCGCGTCTTCGTCAGCCACGCGCACAGCGACCACATCGGCGACCACCGCGAGGTGATCCTCAGCGACGTGACCGCGCGCCTCATGGCCGCGCGCCTGCCGGGCGAGCGCATCGAGCACCGTCTGCCCTTCGGTGAGCGCCGCGAATTCGCCGGCCCGGAAGGCGCGTACCACGTGACGCTCGTGCCCGCCGGCCACATCTTTGGCAGCGCGATGGCCTTCCTCGAGGCGGGCGGCGAGACGCTGCTCTACACCGGCGACTTCAAGCTCCGCCCCGGCCTCTCAGCCGAGCCGTGCGCGCCGCGCCCCGCGGACACGCTCGTCATGGAGACCACCTACGGCCGGCCGGAGTACCGTTTCCCGCCCACGGCGGACGTGATGGCCGGCGTGGTGCGTTTCTGCCGCGAGGCGCTGGACAACGACGAGACGCCCGTCTTGCTCGGCTACTCGCTCGGAAAGAGCCAGGAAATCCTCCGCGGCCTGAGCGACGCCGGCCTGCCCCTCGCGCTGCATCCGCAGGTCGGCCGCCTCACGCGCATCTACGAGGAGTGCGGCCAGACCTTCCCGCCCTACGGGACGGCCGCCGACGCGGACGCCCGCGGCAAGGTCATCATCGCCCCGCCGGGCGCGAACCTCGCCGCGCTTTTCCGGAAGCTCGGCCCCGTGCGCCAGGCCGTGCTCACCGGCTGGGCCGTGAACCCCGGCAGCGCCTTCCGCTCCCGCGCGGACGCCGCCTTCCCGCTCAGCGACCACGCGGACTTCCCGGACCTCGTCGAGTTCGTGCGCCGCGTTGCGCCCCGCCGCGTCTTCACGCTGCACGGATTCGCCGCCGACTTCGCGGCCCACCTGCGCACGCTCGGCTACGACGCGTCCGCGTTGAGCGAGGGCGACCAGCTTGAGCTGTCCATCGCCGCCGCCCCGCCCGTGCCCGCCGCGGTGGAGACGGTAAGGCCGGCCGCCGCCCCCACGCGCGGCGCGACGCCCGGCTCCTTCCGCGCCTTCGCGGAAACCTGCACGGCCATCGGAGCGACCTCCTCGAAGCTGGGGAAGACCGCGCGCCTCGCGGCCCATCTCCACGCCGTGCCGCCGGAGGAGCTGGCCGCGGTCACGACGTGGTGTACCGGCACGGCCTTCCCGCCCGCGGACGGCCGCACGCTGCAGGTCGGCTGGTCCGTCATCCGCCGCGCCGTGTGCGAGGTCGCCGCCGTGCCTGAACCCGCCTTCCGGCAGACTTACCTGAAGCACAGCGACACCGGCGCGACCGTCGCCGAACTGCTCGCCAGCCGCGCGCCCGAGGGCGTTCCGCTGACGGCCGCCGACGTGATCGCGCTCTTTGACGCGCTGGCCGCCGCCCGCAGGCCGCACGCGAAGGCCGCGCTGCTCGCCGCCGCGCTCCGCCGCGCCGACGCCGACGAGGCGCGCTGGCTCGTGAAGATCATCACGGGCGACCTGCGCATCGGGCTGAAGGAGGGGCTGGTCGAGGACGCGGTGGCGGAGGCGTTCGCCGCGCCCGTCGAGGCCGTGCGACGCGCCGGCCTGCTGCTCGGCCATCCCGCCGAGGCCGCCGTCCTTGCGCGCGCAGGCCGCCTGCACGAAGCCGGCCTGGTTCCTCTCCGCCCCGTGAAGGTCATGCTCGCGTCCCCCGAGCCGACCGCCGAGGCCATCCTCGCCCGCGTCCGGGAATGGAACGCCGCTGCGACTCCGGACCCCGGACTCTGGACTCCGGACGCCGAAGCCGCCGCCTGGCTCGAGGACAAGTACGACGGCATCCGCGCCCAGCTCCACAAGGCCGGCGGCCGGCTCGCGCTCTTTTCGCGCGACCTCAAGGACGTCACCGCCGCGTTCGGCGAGCTGGCCGCGGCCCTCGCCGCGCTGCCCGGCGACGCGATCCTCGACGGCGAGCTGCTCGCGCTGCGCGACGGCCGGCCGCTGCCCTTCGCCGCGCTCCAGCGCCGCCTCGGCCGCCGCGAGGGAGACCTGTTCCTCGGCGACGAGGTGCCCGTCGAGTTCGTCGCCTTCGACCTGCTCTGGCGTGACGGGCGGACGCTGATTGACGAGCCTCTGGCCCGCCGCCGCGCGGAGCTGGAGGCGCTGGCCGCCGGCGTGCCGGGGCTTTCCCTCGCCCGCATCACGCGTGCCGCGGACGCCGCGGCGGTCGAGGCCGGCTTCGTGGCCGCGCGCGCCCGCGGCAACGAAGGGCTGATCATCAAATCCCCCGCCGGAGCCTACACGCCCGGCCGCCGTGGCCTGACGTGGCTCAAGCTCAAGAAGGCCTACGCCACGCTCGACTGCGTGGTGGTCGCCGCGGAGTACGGCCACGGGAAGCGCAATGGCGTGCTGAGCGACTACACTTTCGCCGTGCGCGACGAGGCGACGGGCGAGCTGAAGACCATCGGCAAGGCGTACAGCGGCCTGACCGATGCGGAGATCGCGGAGCTGACCGCGCACTTCCTCGCCCGCGTGCGCCGGCAGCGCGGGCGTTACCACGAGGTCGAGCCGGACACCGTGCTCGAGATCGCCTTCGACACGCTCCAGCCCAGCGCCCGCCACGGCAGCGGCCTGGCCATGCGTTTCCCGCGCATCGCCCGCGTCCGCCGCGACAAGACCGTGACGGACATTGATACGCTGCGCACGGCGTGGAAGCTTGTCCCGCCGGCCGTCCTGTGACCAAGCCGGTGGTACCGGCATCCTGCCGGTCCTCCACCTTTCTTTAGCGGACCAGCCGCCTCCTCGTCAGGCGCGCCGCCGCAAGAACGCCCCTCCAGCGAGGAGGCCCACAGCCAGCCCGGCGATCACCGTCGAGGGCTCGGGGATCACCTGCGCGCGCGCCGCAACGCCAGTGTCTGGGAAGTCGGTGAAGACGCCATCCACACCGAGATTGAAGTATGCGATGAACTCGTCCGTGGGATCGGTGAAGCCGTAGAGGCTGCCGTCGTTGCGGAAGGTGTAGGCATGCACCATCAGCCCGGCCGCGTGGGCGTCGCCGATCACCCCGGTGCCGCCCACGATCTCGCGGTCGCGGATGTCCACGAGGCCGTCGCCGTCGAGATCTTCCGCGATGCCGTCGTTGTTCGGATCGTAGATGCGGGTGCGCAGGAGGTAGGGCTTCCAGGGGCCGACGCCGTCGGCGTAGTCGTTCACGAAGTCGAGCCCGACGGGCGTGAGCAGATCCTCGAAGGTCCACGGGTTGCCGCTGACCACGAAGTCGTACGGCTGGGCGTAGGGCGCCACGAGCGACATCGAGCCGTCGGGGCGGACGTCGTCGGCGTCCACGAGCTGGATGAGCGGCACGTCGATGAGGCTGTTCAGTTCCTGGAGGTTGGAAACCTCGAACGACTGGATGAACACGGGGGCGCTGGAACTGGACCAGCCGGCGGCGGTCAGCGCGGCCACGAGCGGCTCCTCGAGCGAGAGGCCCAGGTTGTCGTGGAAGGTCGGGTGTTTCGTCTCCGGATAGATGCCAACCGTGCGTCCGAGGGCGGCGCCCTCCGTCTTGGCGAGCTGGATCACCTCGTCGAGGGTCGGAATCTCGTACAGGCCGTTGAAGCTCTGGTCCCGGTCGGCGCGCGGCTGGACGGCGCGCAGGGTCTTGATCTCCGCGAGGGTGAAGTCACTGGCAAACCAGTCCGTGACGGCCACGCCGTCGAGCGTCTTCGTGGTCTTGTAGGCCGCAAATTCGGGGTGCGCGGCCACGTCGGTGGTGCCGCCGAGAATGGGCTCATGCCGCGCGATGAGGACGCCGTCCTTGGTGGAGACGAGGTCGGGTTCGATGTAGTCGGCGCCCTGCTGGATCGCGAGCTTGTAGGCCTCGAGCGTGTGCTCGGGCCGGTAACCGCTGGCCCCGCGGTGGCCGATGACCAGCGGCGCCTGGCCGTTGAGGGTGGGGACGGTGCCGGCCTGCGTGGTGACGGCAGACGCCGCGAGGGCGGCAAGGAGAAGGGAGCGCATGGGTGGATCCGGGCGGAGATGGAGGTTGGGGTCGTGGGCACGCCGAAGGGGCATCGCGCTGCGATCCGCCTGCGGCAACTGGAAATCCAGCGCCGTGGCTGTGACGGCCTGATACGCGCCGGGTGAACTCCGCGTGACTTCCAGCGGCACGGCGATGGCCGGCCGCGGCTCGCCCCCGCGTCTTCAGCGACTGCGCAAGGCTGCTTCTCCAGCGGACCTCAGCGCAGTTCGAGCGGGCGGAGCTTGAGGTTGCGGAACCAGCAGGCGTCGGCGTGGTCGGTGAGCATCAGGTGGCCGCGGATTTTTTCGCCGGGCCAGGGCCTCAGCCAGCGCGGACTGCGCCCGCCAGCGTTGTTCGAGTCCGAACTCCCGGTACGCGGCCGCTGCTTCGGGCCGGCGGCCGGCCTCCTCGAAGCATTGGATGATCAGGAGCTGCGGATTAAACGGGATCGTGCGGGCGGTCCGCCATCGCCAGCAGGCCCCGAAAGCCGGCCACCGCCGCGTCCGTCTCGTGGTTCCAGTACGCCTCGCGGCCGCCACGAACCGCCGCTCCGCCTCGGTGGGCAGGCGGGAAGTCTCCGAGCGGACTAGGGCCCGCTCGACCCGATTGGTGTCGAGCGCGGCCAGCTCGACGCGGTTGGGCGGCTGGTCGCGCGGAATGATGCGGAGCTCCCCGGTGCCGGCGCAGCCCGAGGCCATCAGGCCGACCAGCATGACGGATGTGGCCGGGATCGCGGCCCGCTTCAGAGTTCCGAGGATCATGGGCCGCCTCGCAGGGTGATGGGCTTCCTGGTCAGCGGCGCCGCAGGGCCGTCATGATTTCCCGCGCCACCGTCGGCAGGATGTTCCGCTCCGTGGCGTGCTTCTCGGTGAAGATCACGACCACGCCGCGGCGGCCGTCGGGGAATTCCACATAGGCCGCATCGTGCCGCGTATGGCTGGTCCAGCCGGCCTTGGACCAGAGCTTCGCCCCCTCCTGCTTCACCGGCTCCAGAAGGGCCAGGCCCGTGAAGCCGTGGGTCTGGTCCTCGGCGTCCTTCACCGGCGCGAACACGTCGCGCACCAGCAGCTCGCGCATCTGCGCGCTGCGGGCGGGGGTGATGCAGCGGTCGGTGAAGATCTCCACCATGAGCCGCGCGGTGGCGTCGGTGGTGAGCCAGTTGCGGTTCGGGGTGAAGGCCTGGATGGCCTGCACCTCGCGGCCGTAGGGGCCCTCGCACCAGGGCTTCTTGTTGGCGCTGATCCGCGCGTCGTAGCCCAGGCCGTGGAAATAGCGGTTCACCCCTTCGCGCTGGTCGAACCATGCCCGCAGCGCGTCGGGTGCAAGTTCCGGCCCGCTCGTCGTCCCGGTGAGCACATCGAGGACGTAGTGCGTCGCCTCGTTGTAGCTCGCGACGATCATGTCACGCAGCGCGCGGCGCAGCTCGGCGGTGTCGTCGAGGCGGCCGTCCTCAAGCCAGCGGTGCGCGGCGGCGAGGTAGAAAAGCTTGATGACGCTGGCCGGGTAGATCACGGCGTCGCCGCGGTAGGCCGCGGTCACGGGTGCGGCGGGGTCGGCGAGGTCCACGGCGGTGACGGCCAGCTCGTCGGGCTTGAGGCCGCGGCCGGCGAAGTCCGCGAGCGCCTTGGCGACGCCGCGGTCCACGGCGGCCTGCAGGGGCGTGGGTTCGGCGGCGGGAAGGGCGTTCACGAGGACGAGGACGAGGAGGAGGACGAGGACGAGGGTGGGCTTCATGTGGAAGGGGGCGCCAGCTCGAGGAAGCGGATCCACGAATCGCCGTGCTTCATCGTCTTGCGCTCGGACCAGGCGGCCGGGATCTCGACCTGGTCGCGCTTGGCGTGGCCGAGCACGAAGAGGCCGCCGGGCGCGAGCAAGCCGGGCAACGCCGGATGATCGAGGAGCTTCTGGGCCATCGAGGCCGAGCGTCGGCCGACATTCTTGTCGCCGTAGGGCGGGTCGGCGAGCACGAGGTCGAAACGTCGCCCCGCCGCGGCGAGCTGCGGGAGCGCGCTGAAGACGTCCTGCACGCGCAGCTCGTGGCGGTCCGCCGGCAGGCCGGTGGCGCGGACGTTTTCCGCGAGCAGGCGGGCGTGCTTCGCGGACAGCTCGAGGCTGAGGACGCCGGCCGCGCCGCGGCTGAGGCATTCGAGGCCGAGCGCGGCGGTGCCGGAGAAGAGGTCGAGCACGCGGGCGTCCACGACGCGGCCGCCGAGGCTGTTGAAGATGGCCTGGCGGACGAGATCCGGCGTGGGGCGCACGGACAGGCCGGCCGGCACCTTGAGCAGGCGGTTCGCCGCGAGGCCGCCGATGATGCGCATGGGCGAGGGTGGCGGGCGGAGCCGGAAAGTTCCAGAGGCCAAGTTCCACGCCAATGGACGGCACCGCGGGACCGCGAATGCTGGGGAATCCGGCAAATCCTGGGCGAAGCTGCGCTTGTCGCAGCCGGCGCACCTGCTAGGATTCCATCCGTGAATTTTGCGCTCTCGTTTCTCGTGACCTTGATCTTCACGGTGCTGTTCAGCGCGGGCATCGTGAGGATGGCCACCGGCTCGATCTGGCTGCTGCTGGTGGTCACCGCGACTTTCTTCTTCCTCTTCATCCGCTACGGCTGCCTCCGCCGTTGAGTCCCGTGGCGCCTGGGCCGCCCCGTCTGGTGGACCGCTTGAACCCGCCCGCGCGGTCCATCTCCCGGACTGTTTCCCGCATCGTTGACGCCCCGTGCCATTCCCTCTCCCCGGCTGGGCGGATCACGAGCCTGGAGCCCAACTTCGCCGACCGCCGCCCCGGCCAATCCGAGATGGTCGAGCCCTTGGCGAATTGATCACCGGGCCCGGTCAGCGCTGACCCGATCGCGGCGATTCCGGTGCCCATGCCGATGCCGGCAGCAGGCTGACCAAGCCTCCTTTCGACCCTTCGCATCCGCGGTGTTCCCGGGACCGCGCGCCGGGCCGGAGGCCGGCGCCCCGCCGATCACGATGCTTGACACGACGGAGATTTCTTTGTGATATCAAATCGAAATCTAACCGGAGACTCCCATGCCCAATCCCACCACCCTGCAGACCAGCCGTGAACGCCCCGCCGCCACGCTGCCGGGCGGCGTCATGCTCGCCCTCAGCCTCGCCGCCTTCGTGGGCGGCATTTTCCTGTTCATCCGCGGCATCATGATCATTAGCGCGGGAGGCCACTGGCTGACGTTCGCCGGCGGGATCGTCCTGGCCATCGCGGCGGTCATCTCGTGGGGCGGCTTCTTCACGCTCGAGCCCAACGCCGCACGGGTGCTCGTGCTCTTTGGCGCGTACCAGGGGACGGCGCGCCGCAGCGGCTTCCACTGGACCAATCCCTTCAACCGGAAGCTCAAGGTGCTCCTGCGCGTGCGGAACCTCACCAGCGAGAAGCTCAAGGTGAACGACAAGCGCGGCAACCCCATCGAGATCGGCGCGGTCATCGTCTGGCGTGTGGCCGACACCGCGCAGGCCATGTTCGACGTGGTGGACTGCGACCACTACGTGCGCGTGCAGAGCGAGTCGGCCATCCGTCACCTGGCCGGGGCCTATGCCTACGACCACGGCGAGGATGACGAAGTGACTCTGCGCAGCGGCACGGATGACGTTTCCGTGGCGCTCCAGCGGGAGCTGGAGGAACGGCTCGCCCAGGCCGGCGTCGTGGTCGAGGAGGCGCGGCTCACGCACCTGGCCTATGCGCCCGAGATCGCCAGCGCCATGCTGCGTCGGCAGCAGGCCGAGGCCGTCATCGCCGCCCGGCAGAAGATCGTCCACGGCGCCGTGAGCATGGTGGACATGGCGCTCACCGAACTGGCCGCCAAACGCGTCGTGGTTCTCGATGACGAGCGCAAGGCCGCGATGGTCAGCAACCTCATGGTCGTGCTCTGCAGCGAGGCCGAGGTGCATCCGGTCATCAACGCCGGCACGCTCTACAACTGACTCACTTCCGTTTATGAACACACACTGGGACTACAAGACGTTGACCGTGCGCGCCAAGGGCATGATGCGCACCACCGCGGACGCGGAAGCCCTCGAGCGCGAGCTGCGCGGGCTCGGCGAGTCGGGCTGGGAGCTGGTTGCGCTGGTGGCCGCCGTCCACGGGGGCGGCGGGCTGGTGGCCGTGCTGTAGCGCTCGCGCTGACGGTCCTGGAAGCCATGCACCCGCCGCGCCGCGATTTTACTGCCCCGTGGGGCCGTTCCGTGAAGATCCTCACGCCGGTCGCCGTAGGCATCATCGCCCTGCTGGCCGCCGGGCAGATCCTGGCGGCCCAGCTCGTCCCGACCGTGCCGAAGTGGGTGTTCGCCCTCGGGCTGGTCGTGCCGGTGGCCGCGCTGGTAGTCACCGCCCTGTGCGCCGTGCGCGGCTATCGGGTGGACGCGGTGCAGGACGCCCTCGTGATCCTGCGCCCCGGCCGCGAAACGGCGCTGCCGCTGGCGGGGCTGGAGGGCGCGGAGGTGCGGCCCGACGCGTTCCGCGGCGTATACATGAAGGCGGGCAGCGCCGGATTCTTCGGCTACCTCGGTTGGTTCCGCAGCCGCGCGCTGGGTTCCTTCCGCGCGTGGGTCACGGATCCGGCGCTGAGCGTCCTGCTGCGCTTCCCCGGCCGCCAGATCGTGGTGTCGCCCGACGATCCGGCGGCCTTCATCGCCGCGCTGGAAGGGCTCAGGGGCCGGCGCGCCCCGCACTGACCTTCATGCCCGCCCCCGAGCGCAAAGCCTTCCTCCTGCGGATGGATCCCGACCTCTGGCGCGAGCTGGAAACGTGGGCCGCGCAGGAGCTGCGCAGCGTGAACGGCCAGATCGAGTACCTGCTGCGCGAGGCCGTGCGCCAGCGTCGCCAGCGCGGCGCCCCGCCGCCGCGGAGGCCTTGAGCGGCGCCGTGCCGGCGCGGCGTCGCCTACCGCGGCGCGCGAATCCGGGCGAACGCGGCCCGCATTTCTTCCACCGTGCCGAGGGTGAGCCACAGGTCGTACTCCCAGCGGAAGTCCGGCGTGATGGCGAAGCGCGTGAGCGGCGCAAAGTACGAGCACGCGCCCTTTTTCGCGTCCCCGTCGCCGAAGCGGTAGCAGGTCAGGTTCGTCGCTGCCGGCACGTACGCGCCGAGACCGAAGCCCGCCGCGTCCACGTACGCCGCCCAGTTCTCGGTCATGCGGCGCGCCTCGTTCGGCCAGCCGGGCCGGGACCGGTGCAGCGCGCCGCCCGTCCACGGCCGGTCCCCGTCGTACAGGACCAGCGTGTCGAGGTCGGGCTCGACGAAGACGGCGGGGATCTCCTGGTCCGCCACCGGATGCGCCTCGCCGCCGGTGCAGGTGAAGCGGAAGCGGACGTGCGCCATGCGCCCGGTGAGCGTGATGGACTGCTCCATGACGCAGTTGGTCAGGTCCATGCCCGCGGCCCAGTGGACGGGAAGCGTCGTGGACCGGAGCCAGTTGGTGCCGTGCGCGAGCTCGAGGACCGTCGCCCCGCGGCCCTTCCAGTCGCCGCCCTGCACCGGGTTCCACGTCCACGGCTGGCGGTCCCAGAACGAGCCGTCCGGCCGGCCGTAGTAGGACTGCTGGACGAGCCGGCCGCGGTCGAAGTGGTTGACGAGGTTGCGCCCGGAGCCGGAGGCGGAGAACCACGCGATGCCCGCGCCGGACGAGCGCTTCACGCCGAGGCGGATTTCGCCGTTGTCGAGGAACAGGAGGTCGTTCGTGGCCGCGCCGGCGGCCATCCGGCCGGCGGCGCAGAGGATGAGAATGCGCAAGATCATGGGCGCAGGCAGGAGCCTCCTCACGTCGGCTCCTACGGCGGCGGCAGGGAGGGAAGCCGGTAGAACTGTTCGAGGGCGGCGATCCAGGCGGGGGGCACGCGAAGCCAGGCCTGCCAGGCCGGGTCCAGCAGGAGCAGCGCGCCGAGGGCCATGAGCAGCAGCGCGACCGTGGCCAAGGCGCGC
>JBJXFY010000350.1:0-14315 GCA_046155815.1 Limisphaerales bacterium
TCGCCGCCGTACTCGCCCTGGTTGATCGAGTGCAGGATGCGGATGGCCTGGCCGTTCATGGCGCGTTCCCAGCGCGACACGTCAATCACCGGCTTCTCCGGCGTCGAGTTCTTGAACTCGCCGCGCCAGGTCTTGCCGAGCAGCAGGCGGAAGGGCTCAAGCTTCGGGTGCAGCTTCTTCTCCTCCGCGGCGGAGGCGGTCAGCGCGAAGGCGAGCAGGATGGCCAGGAGCGGAAGGGCTTTCATGGGCTTGGTGAGCGGAACGATTGCCCGGCCGCGCCGCGGCCGACAAGCGGCGGCTTCAACCCTGGGTCGCGGCGCGTCCGTCACCCCAGCACGCCCTCGATCACCTGCGCGCCGCCGGCCACGCCGGTGAGGCGTTCCTGCCGGCCGCTGACCTCGAAGCTCAGCTCGTCGTTCGGGAGGCCCAGCGCGCGGAGGATCGTGGCGTGCAGGTCGCGGAAGTGCAGCGGGCGCTCGACGGCCATCAGGCCGATCTCGTCCGTCGCGCCGATGCGCTGGCCGGGCCGCACCCCGCCGCCCGCGAGCCAGATGGTGAAGCCGGCGGCGTTGTGCTGGCGGCCGAGGTTGTCCTGCATCATCGGCGTGCGGCCGAACTCGCTCGCCCAGATGACCAGCGTTTCATCGAGCAGCCCGCGCTGCTTGAGGTCGGCCAGCAGCGCGGCACAGGGCTGGTCCGTCCAGCGGGCGCGGGGCGTATGATTGTCAGTGAGCTTGGCGTGGGCGTCCCAGCCGTCCTTGTCCGGCATGTCGTACACCTGCACAAAGCGCTCGCCGCGCTCGACGAGCCGGCGGGCGAGCAGGCACTTCCGGCCGAAGGCCTGCGTGCGCGCGTCCTGGTGTTCGAGGCCGTAGCTGCGGCGCAGTGACTCACTTTCCTTTTCAAAGTCGCCGACTTCGAGCGCGGCGGACTGCATCCGGTAGGACAGTTCGTAGGCGGCGATGCGGGCGTCCAGCTCGGTGAAGCCGGGCCGGGCCGCGCGGTGGCGGAGGTTCAGCTCGCGGATGAGGTCGAGCGACGCGCGCTGGCCGGGGGCAAACTCGTCCGGCGGCAGCAGGTCCAGCACCGGGGTGCCGCGGTCGCGGAGGCGCGTGGGCTGGAAGGCGGCGGGGAGGAAGCCGTTGGCGTAGTTCGCCGCGCCGCCCAGCGGGCCGGCGTCGAAAAGCGTCACATAGCCCGGCAAATCCTGGTTTTCCGTGCCCAGGCCGTAGGTGACCCACGAGCCGAGGCTGGCCTTGCCGGGGCGGATGTCGCCCGTGTGCATCTGGTAGCTGGCGGGCGCGTGGTTGTTCGAGTCGGCCTGGAGCGAATGGATGAAGCAGAGGTCGTCCACATGCTTGGCCAGCTCCGGCAGCAGCTCGCTCACCCACATGCCGGACTGGCCGTGCTGCGACCATTGATAGGGGCTGGCCATCAGCTCGTCCTTGCAGCCGTGGAAGACGTTCGCGTGCTTTGTGGCCTGGACCGCCTTGCGGATGGACTCGGGCACGGGCTTGCCGCCGAGCTTCTGCAGCTCCGGCTTGTAGTCGAAGGTGTCCACCTGCGACGGCCCGCCGACGAGGTAGAGGAAGATGACGGACTTCGCGGTGGCCGGGAGCGGCGCGGGCCGCGGCGCGAAGGGGTTCAGCGGGTCAATCGCCGACCACTTGGCCGCCGCGGCCGCGCGCGCCTCCCACTGCGCCAGCGCTGAAAACGCCACCGCGCCGAAACCCGCGCCCAGCCGGCCAAGGAACCGGCGACGGGAACCTTGGAAAGTCTGGACGAGCATTCCGCAATGATGGGGCGGAGGCGTCGTCCGGCGAGCGGGAAATGACGGGCCAGCCCCGTGGTCCTCCGGCCCGACAGCTTCCGACGCTCCGGCGCATCCGGCCACGCTTCCGAGCGTCGGAGGCCGGCCGAATCACACCGCCCTACCGCGTCGGCGAGTAGTCCGTGGCCACGAGCATGGTGGACTTCACGCCGTCGGGCGCGGTGAGGGAGCCGCCGGCGGCCTGCTCCGAGGCGGTGCGGGCGGCGGTCCAGGCGGGGTCCTGGCGGAAGGCGTCGAACGAGGCCTTCGCGGCGTCAGTGCCGTCGTGGGACAGCAGATAGACCAGCCGGTTGTCGGCACCGGGCTCGCCGGCCATCGGCGTCCAGTAGCCGAAGTGCCGCATGCCGTGCTTCGAAAAGAGCTTCACGGTGTGGTCGCGGAAGCGCGCATTGAGCGCGGGGAGGTTGCCCGGCGAGGCGGTGTAGTCGCGGTACTCGAACACGCGCGGCGCCTTCTCCACGCCCGCCTTCACGCGCGGCGAGTAGTCCGTGGCGGCGAGGAAGTAGTTGTCCACCTTCGCCACCAGTTCGCCGTTCCTGTGGGACTCGGCAAAGGCCGCCTGCCACTGCGGATCGCCCATGAAGGCCTTCCATGACGCCTCGCGGGCCGCGCGCGACGGATAGCGCAGCAGGAAGAAGAGGCGTGTGTCGGCGCCGTTCTGCACCGGCACCCAGTAGCCGAGGCTCTCGATGCCGTGCCGGGCGAAGAGGCCCAGCGTGTGGTTGCGGAAGCGCTGGTGGAGGTCGTCCAGCTTGCCGGGATGCGTGTGGTAGATGCGCAGCTCGTAGCAGCGGGTGTCGGCGGCGGACGCGGGCAGGACGACGCCCAGCAGCGCGGCGGCGGCGAGGCAGAACAGGAGCTTGGTCATGGCAGCGGAAAAAGCTGCCGCGAAGCCCGCCCCGCCGGGAAGCCCAAACCGCACTCCGACACGGCTGAAAAGGAACAGGAGGAAACGGAGGGAACGGAGCGCGGGAGATTGCCGCAGCGCAGCGAAGGACGGGATTGCCACCGCACTGGCCGGGCCGTCGGTCGCGCCCGCTCCGCCTCCGCTCCCCCCGTCTGCTACGGTTCAACCTGAAAGCAGCCGCTGAGACGCTGAGGGACGCGGTTGCCAGGATTTGGCCCCTCACCGCAGCACCGACCGCGTCAGGGCGGCAAAGGCCTCGAAGCGCGCCGCAAACGCCGCGGCCTCGACCGCCAGCCATGCCACCCCGCCCAACGCCACGAGCGCGAGCGCGGCCTTTGCGACCCGCTCCGTGAACGGCGTGCGCGCCGTCCGCAGCGCCTCGCGCCATAGGGACGGTCCGGGAGCGGGTACGTCCCGGCGCGGCGCACGCCGGGCCTCCTCCCAAAGGGCGTGCGCGGAGCGGCGCGGTCCGGGACGGGCGAGGCGGGCGGTGAGCGAGTCGAGCAGGTCGGCGGTCGGCGGCATGACGAGGTTCGTTGTCATGCGCGGAACACCCGGCGGGCACGGCCCGGGTTGCAGGAATTTCCGGCGCCGCCTCCGTACCGCGGAAGCCGCAGCGCGAAACCCACGAGGGTTTCGAAGACACGGAAGGGGGACGACGCCGACAATGCACGGGGAGCTACGCCAGCAGATCCTTCACCAGCTCTCCATGCACGTCGGTCAGGCGGAAGTCGCGGCCCTGGAAGCGGAAGGTCAGCCGCCGGTGGTCCAGCCCGAGCAGGTGCAGCACCGTGGCGTGCAGGTCGTGGACGTGGACGCGGTCGAGCGCGGGGCCGAAGCCCAGCTCGTCCGTCTCGCCGATGATGTGGCCGGCCTTCACCCCGCCGCCCGCCAGCCACATCGTGAAGGCCTCGATGTGGTGGTTGCGCCCGGTCTTCTCGCGGCTCTCGCCCATCGGCGTGCGGCCGAACTCGCCGCCCCAGATGACGAGCGTGTCGTCGAGCAGGCCGCGGGCCTTGAGATCCTTCACGAGCGCCGCGCCGCCCTGGTCCACGTCGTGGCAGACCTTCTCGAAGTCGTCCTCGAGGTTCTCGCCGGGGCCGCCGTGGCTGTCCCAGTTGGTGTGGTAAAGCTGCACGAAGCGCACGCCGCGCTCGACGAGGCGGCGGGCGAGCAGGCAGTTGCGCGCGAAGGACGGGCGGTCGCCCTCGATGCCGTAGAGGTCCAGCGTGGCCTTGGATTCGCCGCGCAGATCCACGGCCTCCGGCGCGCTGGCCTGCATCCGCGCGGCCATCTCGTAGGCGGCGATGCGCGTGGCGATCTCCGGGTCGCCGGTCTCGACGAGGCGGGCGAGGTTCAGGTCGCGCACGGCGGCGATGGCGCGCTGCTGGCTGCCGGGGGCGATTCCGTCGGGCGTGGTGAGATTGAGGATGGGTTCGCCCCGGCCGCGCAGCGGGACGCCCTGGTGCGACGTGGGCAGGAAGCCGCTGCCCCAGTTCACGGCACCGCCGCGGGGGCCGCGCGGGCCGCTCTGGAGCACGACGAAGCCCGGCAGGTCGTCGGCCTCGCTGCCGATGGCGTAGGTGACCCACGAGCCCATGCTCGGCCGGCCGAACTGCGCCGAGCCGGTGTTCATGAAGAGCTTGGCCGGCGCGTGGTTGAAGACGTCCGTGGCGCAGGTGCGGATGAAGGTCACGTCGTCCACGATCGTCGCCGTGTGCGGGAACAGTCCGCTCACCCACATCCCGGAAGACCCGTGCCGGCGGAACTCGCGCTTCGACCCGAGCAGCGTGGACTTGTTCCTGAACGAGCTGTCCATGAAGGCGAAGCGCTTGCCCTCGAGGTACGAGTCCGGAATGGCCTGGCCATTCAGTGCGTTGAGGCGCGGCTTGTGGTCGAAGAGCTCGAGCTGCGACGGCCCGCCGGCCATGAAGAGGTAGATGATGTTCTTCGCGCGCGGCGCGAAGTGCGGCGGCTTCGGCGCCAGCGGATGCGCGAGGTCCGGCGCGGCGGCGGTTGCGCGGCGGTCGAGCAGCGACGCCAGCGCCAGCGAGCCGAGGCCGACCGAGCAGCGGCTGAAGAAATGGCGGCGAGTCACGGCGTGCAGCGGATCGCGGGGCCAGGAGTTCATTCGCGGGTGATCGTTTCGTCGAGGTTCAGCAGGACGCGGGCGGCGGTGCGCCACGCGGCAGCCTCGCCGTGGTCGCGTTTTTCCTCGTCCAGCAAGGCGAGCAGGCGTTCCCGCTCCGCGGGCTGCGGCGGGCGGGCGAGGCAGAGGCGGAAGGCGTGGTCGAGCCGGCGTTCCGGCGGGGCCTCGCGCCCGACGCGGGCGGCCAGCGCCTCCGCGAGCTCCACGAAGGCGGCGTCGTTAAGCAGCGTGAGCGCCTGCAGCGGCGTGTTCGACCGCAGGCGCCGGGTGCAGGCGCTGAAGGCGTCCGGTGCGTCAAACACCGCCAGTGCCGGATGCGGCGTGGCGCGCCAGAAGAACGTGTACATCCCGCGGCGGAAGCGCTCCGGCCCCGCGCTCGACTTCCACTCGCGCTTCACCTGCCCGAGGGCCATCACGCCGTCCGGCTGCGGCGGGAAGACGCCGGGGCCGCCCACCGCCGGGTTCAGCGTGCCGCTCGCTGCGAGGGCCACGTCACGCACGATTTCCGCGTCGAGCCGCAGGCGGTTCTGCCGTGCGAGCAGGCGGTTCGTCGGGTCCTTCTCCGCGAGGTCCGGGCGGGCGCGGCTGGACTGGCGGTACGTCGCGGAGGTGACAATCAGGCGGTGGAGATGCTTCAGGGACCAGGGTCCGGCGTCTGGCGTCTGGGGCGATGGCGTCGCGTCCCCAGACGCACGACCCAAGACGCCAGACCTGGCGCTCGGCGCCGCGAACTCGACGGCCAGCCAGTCGAGCAGCTCGGGGTGGCTCGGCGGCGTGCCCTGCGTGCCGAAATCGTTCTCCGTCTCCACCAACCCGCGGCCGAAATGATGCTGCCAGATGCGGTTCACGGTCACGCGGCTCAGCAGCGGGTTCGCCGGGTCCACCAGCCAGCCCGCGAGGTCGAGGCGGTCGGGCGGCGCGCTAGTCCGGCGGGCCTTCAAGGGATGAAGCACGGCCGGGGTGGCGGGAGCGACGGGTTCGCCGGGCCGCGTGAAGTCACCGGCGATGAAGACGACGTTCGTCCGCGGCTCGGCGCGCTCGGCGAGCACCATCGTCTCGGGGAACTTCGGCTCGTCCTTCGTCGCGTCGCGCAGCCGCTGCTGGAGCGCGCGGTATTCGGCGTCCTGCGCATAGAAGGCGTTGAGCGCGGCGCGGCGCTGGGCCGGGCTGCGGTCTTCCGCCCGCAGGCCCAGGGCGTGCTGCGCCTCGGTGGGCAGCTTCTCGCGCGTCTCGGGCGTGAGCGCGGCCTCCCACGCGGCGAGGCCCGGATCGAGGGCGCGGCCACGGGCGTCGAGTTCCTCGCGGATGGGCCGGGCCGCCGCGCGCACCGTCTCGCGGCGGGCGAACTCCTCCGGCGTGCCGACCTCGATCGTCGGCTCGTCCTGCGCGTTGAAGAAGGCGAAGAGCTGGAAGTAATCGCGCTGGCTGACGGGATCGAACTTGTGATCGTGGCACTGCGCACACGCGACCGTGAGGCCGAGCAGCACGGTGCCCGTGGTGTTCACGCGGTCCATCACGGATTCGATGCGGAACTGCTCCGGGTCAATCCCACCCTCCTGGTTGACCTGCGTGTTGCGGTGGAAGCCCGTCGCCACGCGCTGCGCCAGCGTGGCGTCCGGCAGCAGGTCGCCGGCCATCTGCTCGGTGACGAACCGGTCGAACGGGACATCGTCGTTCAGCGCGCGGATCACCCAGTCGCGCCACGGCCAGATCGAGCGCGGCGCGTCAATGCTGTAGCCGTTCGAGTCCGCGTACCGCGCGGCGTCGAGCCACGGCCGCGCCATCCGCTCGCCGTAGTGCGGCTACGCGAGCAGCGTTTCGACGACCCGCTCGTAGGCGTCCGGCCGCGTGTCGTCGAGGTAGGCGTCCACCTCCGCGGGCGTGGGCGGCAGGCCGGTGAGATCAAGGTGAACTCGGCGCAGCTCGATGATGCGGTCCGCCGGCGGCGAAGGCTTGATCCTGTCGCGCTCGAGCCGCGCGAGGATGAAGCGGTCCACCGGATTGCGGACCCAGCCCGCGTCGCGCACGGCAGGTTCGGCCGGCCGCTCCGGCTTCACAAACGCCCAATGGACCACGCGCCCCGGCTCCTCGTCGGCCGGCGCCGGCGCCCCGGCCTCCACCCAGCGGCGCAGCACGGCGATCTCCTCCGCCCCCAGCGGCGGTTTTTTGTACGGCATCCGCGAAATGTCGTCGTGCGTGTCCTCCACCACCTGGATCAGCAGGCTTTCCGCGGGCCTGCTGGGGACGAGGCCCGGCCCCGTGTCGCCACCCACGCGGAGCGCCGCGGCCGTGTCGAGGCGCAGCCCGCCCTTCTGCTGGTCCGCGCCGTGGCAGCTCACGCAGCGCGCCGTGAGCAGCGGCTTGACCTCGGCGAGGTAGTCGAGGGCCGCCGACTCCGCCGTGCAGGCCGGCAACGCGGCGCTGATCAGGAGGCGCAGGGCCGGGGGCATTTCGGGCGGAAGAATAACGGAGCCGCCCGCCGGCCAAACAGATTTCTTCAGCGGTTGGCTGCCGCGTGGGGCAGGCTGGCAGCCTGCCCTGTAGAAACCCACCTGCGTGTTTGTAGGAGCCAACGTGAGGGGGCTCCAACTGCCTTGGTCAATGGAGATTCCTCACCTCGTCTTCTACGCCTGAAGGCCGGCGCGGCGGCCGCACCAGGATGATTTCTACAGGGCGGAGTGAAACTCCGTGCTACGCCGTTCGCGCCCGCCGCCGCAGGTTCGCCCATGGACGCCCGGCATTTTCAGTTCGCCGCGGACGCCGTGCTGGCGCTGCACGCGCTGGTGCCGCTCTTCCTCGTGGGCGGGCTGCTGGCAGTCTGGCTGGGCGCATGGCGCGGCTGGCGCTGGGTGCAGCATCGAGGGTTTCGCACGGTGCATCTGGCGCTGATGGCCTTCGTCGCCGCGCAGGCGCTGCTCGGCCGGCTGTGCCCGCTGACGCTGCTGGAGGAGGCGCTGCGCCGGCGGGCGGGGCAGGCCGGCTACGGCGGCGGCTTCATCGCGCACTGGGTCGGCCGCTGGTTGTACTGGGACGTGCCGGCGTGGGTGTTCGTGCCGCTGTACCTCGCGTTCCTCGGCCTGCTGCTGCTGACGTGGCGATGGGTGCCGACGCGGGCATGGCGGCGGTAGCGGCCCGGTTCACCGCACAGGCACGCTGTGCCTCTCGCCCGACGCGCCCCTGTACTGTGGCAGCATCGTTGACCCTCCTGCGGAGCGTTCCTACTGTGCCCGGCCTTTATGAAGATCGTCGTCTGCGACCCCATCTCGCCCGCCGGCATCGCGCTGCTCCAGCAGCGCCCGGAATTTCAGGTGGACGTGATCGGCAGGAAGCTGCCCGAAGCCGAGCTCGCGCCGCGCGTGCGGGACGCCGCCGCGCTGCTCGTGCGCTCGGAGACGAAGGTCACGAAATCCCTGATGGAGGCCGCGCCCCAGCTCCGCGTGGTGGGCCGCGCCGGGGTGGGCGTGGACAACGTGGACGTCGAGGCCGCCACCGCCCGCGGCGTCGTGGTCATGAACACCCCCGGCGGCAACACCGTCACCACCGCCGAGCTCGCCTTCTTCATGCTCGGCGCGCTCGCCCGCCGCCTCCCCGCCGCGCACGCCTCGATGGCCGCCGGCAAGTGGGACCGCAAGCTCTTCATGGGCACCGAACTCGCGGGAAAGACGCTCGGCGTCCTCGGCGCGGGCCGCATCGGCACCGAGGTGGCGAAGCGCGCGCTCGCCTTCGGGATGCGGGTGGTGGCCTACGATCCCTTCCTGACGGACGCGCGCGCGAAGCAGCTCGGCCTCGAGGCGGTGAGCGACCCCGACCTGCTCTTCCGCGACGCGGACTTCATCACCATCCACCTGCCGGTCACCCAGGAGACGCGCGAGATGATCAACGCCGAGGCCATCGCGAGGATGAAGCCCGGCGTGCGGATCGTGAACTGCGCCCGCGGCGAGATCATCCGCGAGGCCGACCTGGTCGCCGCGCTTCAGAGCGGCCGTGTCGCCGCCGCGGCGCTGGACGTCTTCGCCGTCGAGCCGCTGCCGGCGGACCACCCCTTCCGCACGTTGCCCAACGTCGTGCTCACCCCGCACCTCGGCGCGAGCACCGAGGAGGCGCAGGAGAAATGCGGCATCGAGGTCGCCGAGATCGTCACCGCCTACCTGCTCACCGGCGAGGTGCGCAACGCGGTGAACCTCCCCGGCGTGGACGCGAAGACCTACGAGGCGGTGAAGCCCTACCTGACGCTCGGCGAGAAGCTCGGCCGGCTGCTCGGCCAGCTCGCGCCCGCGCAGGTGGACCGGCTGCACGTCACCTTCGGCGGGCGCGCGAAGGAGCTGCCCCAGACCGACCCCGTGACGCGCGCCATCCTGCAGGGCTTCCTCGCCCGCGGTCCGGGCGCGGCGGTGAACAACGTGAACGTCCGTGCCGCCGCCGCCGCGCTCGGCCTGGCCGTCGAGGAGAAGCGCTCGGACGAGGCGGTCACGTTCAACGAGTGGCTGCATGTGCAGCTCTTCAACGGCGACGAGAAGGTGATCTCGGCCGGCGGCACGTTCTTCGGCTCGCCGAACAACCCGCGCATCGTCCGGCTCTTCTCGCTTCCGGTGGAGATCCCCGTGTCCGGGCACCTCCTGCTCGTCCGCAACAGCGACCGCCCCGGCCTCGTGGGCCGCGTGGGCACGCTGCTCGGCCGGCATGGCGTGAACATCGCCAACATGAGCCTCGCCCGCGACGCCGCCGGCGGCGAGGCGCTGACCGTGCTGCATGTGGACACGCCGCCCTCCGCGGCGGCGCTCGCCGAACTGAAGGCCGACGCCGACATCCGCCGCGTGGATGTGGTCAGCCTGTGATTTCTCCATGAAGACCCCGCACCATTCAATTGGTCTGGCCCTGCTGCTGGCCATCCTCTCGCTGCCGTTCGTGTCACAGCCCGCACAGGCCGCCGGCCGGGTGCTCGCCAAGGGCAAGAACGTCGAGGTCACGCAGGAGCAGCTCGACGAGGCCTACGTGGCGCTGCGCGCCTCGCTGGCCGCGCAGGGCCGCGGCGTGCCCGAGGCCCAGCGCGCCCAGATCGAGAAGCAGCTTCTCGACCGCCTTGTGATGACGCAGGTGCTGCTCGCCCGCGCGACCGACGAGGACCGCCAGAAAGGCCGCGAGCGCGCCCTGAAGATCGTGGCCGAGGAGCGGGCCAAGGCAAAGAGTCCCGAGGCCTTCGACAACACCATCCGCGCCAACGGCCTGACCCCGGAGATGTTCGAGAAGCAGCTCGTGGACCGCTCGGTCGTCGAGCTCGTCGTCGAGCGCGACCTCCGGCCGCGCATCTCGGTCACCGCGGAGCAGGCCAAGGACTATTACGAGAAGAATCCCGCGGACTTCGAGCAGCCGGAGCGCGTGCGCGCCGCGCACATCCTGGTCGGCACCCGCAGTCCCGCCACGAACGGGCCGCTGCCCGACGACGCGGCGCAGGCGAAGAAGGAGCTGGCCGGGAAGATTCTCAAGCGCGCCCGCGACGGCGAGGACTTCGCCGCGCTGGCGAGGGACTTCTCCGACGATCCCGGGTCCCGCGACCGGGGCGGCGAGTACACCTTCCCGCGCGGGCAGATGGTCCCCGAGTTCGAGCAGGTGGCCTTCGCGCAGGCCCCCAACCAGATCAGCGACCTGGTGAAGACCCAGTTCGGTTATCACATCATCAAGACCCTCGAGCAGCTGCCGGCGCGCAAGGCGCCCTACGAGGAGGTTGGGGAGGCCATCCGCAAGCGCCTCGAGTTCGTCGAGCTGCAGAGTTTGGTCCCGGATTATCAGAAGGAGGTCGTCGCCGCCGCCGGGGTGGAGTTTCCCAAGGCAGATTGACGACCAGGCAGGGTCGGGTGCATCGGTAGGGGGTGAAGCGTCTGCTGTTCCTGCTTTCATCCGCGCTCGCCGCCTCCCCTGTCATCCTCCCCGCGGCGGACGTCCCGCAGGCGCCGCCGCCCGCCGTCACCGGCCAGCGGATCATCGCCCCGGTGGCGACACGCCCGGGCCTGCACGCGGAAGCGCCGTACTCCATCGGCGAACCGACGGACGAGGAGCAGCTCTACCTCGAGTTCATCAACCGCGCCCGCGCCAATCCAACCGTCGAGGGTGCGCTGCTGGCCGCCGTGGCCGATCCGCAGGTGACCCGCGCCTATGACTTCTTTGACGTGGACCTCGGCCTCATGCAGGCGGAGTCCGCGCAGTACCCGCCCGCCCCGCCGCTGGCCTTCCACGCGCGGCTGATTGACGCCGCCCGCGCCCATTCGCAGGACATGTTCGGCAACATGTTCCAGGGCCACGACGGCTCGGATGGCAGCGACGCGGGCGACCGCATCACCGCTGCCGGCTACGTCTGGGCGTCCTATGGCGAGAACGTGTACAGCTACGCGGAGTCCGTGCTCCACGGGCACGCCGGCTTCTTTGTGGACTGGGGCAACGGGCCGGGCGGGATGCAGCAGCCGCGCGGCCACCGCGATTCGATCATGAACCCGGGTTTCCGGGAGGCGGGCGTGGGCGTCGTGCTGGGCACGAACGGCAACGTGGGCCCGCAGCTCGTCACGCAGGAGTTTGCCAGCGCTGCCGGTGCGAAGCCGTACATCACCGGCGTCGTGTACTACGACCTCAACACGAACGGCACCTACGACCTCGGCGAAGGGCTGGGCGGCGTGGCCGTCACCGCGGCCGGCGTGGCCGGTTCCGCCGTGTCGGCCGGATCCGGCGGGTATGCGCTGCCGATCACGGGCAACGGCGGCCACACCGTGCATTTCGCCGTGGCCGGCGGTTCACCGGCGAGCCGCCCGGCCACAGTGGCCGCGAACCAGAACGCCAAGCTCGACCTCTCCCTGCCCTACCCGCCGCCCGCCGTGACCGGCCCCGCCAGCGCCGAGACCGGGCGTGACACTTTGTTCGCCACGACGCCGGTTCCTGGCGCGACGGGCTACGCCTGGCGGGCCAATCGACGCGTTCCCTTCGCCATCGTTTATGGCGCAGAAGGAGGTCTGGCAGGCCTCGTCGCCGCGGTCAGCCCGGGCTATCCGGTCGTCACCAACGTCCGTTCCGCCGGCACCTCCGGCTATCACCTCGCCCATCCGGAGCCGCAGTCCCAGACGCTCGCCGTGCCGGTGCGGCTGCGGCCCGGCCCCACGGCGGCACTGTACTTTTCCAGCCGGCTGGGCTGGGCCTCGACGACGCAGCGGGCCGTGGTCGAAGTCTCCACGGATGACGGGGCGACCTGGAGCGAAGCGTGGTCACAGGCCGGCACCGGCACCGCGGGCGAGACGGTCTTCCGCCCGGTGACGGTGGGCTTGGCGGATTTTTCAGGCCGGCTGATCCGTCTCCGGCTGGCTTACGTCCTCGGCCCCGGATCCTATTACGGCCAAACCTCCGCCGGCCGCGGCTGGCATCTTGACGAAATCCGGTTCGAGAACGTGGAGGACGGTTCGGAGGAACTCACCGGCACGGCGGCGGCGGACGGCATGATCCGCTTCCATCCGCCGGCACCCGGCCAGTACGCCCTGAGCGCCCGCGCCACGACCGGCGCGCGCCTCTGGCCGTGGGGGCCCGCGCTCGGCGTGGCCGTGGTCGAGGGCGGGACGCAGCCCGAGTTCGCGTCCATCCGCATCGAGGACACCGGCCGCGTCGTGCTGGCCGTGAAGCCGAGGCCCGCCGGCGCGCCCGCGCTGCGCGTGCAGGCCGCGCCCACGCCGGCCGGCGGCTGGACCGACACCGGCCTCACCGTGCCGGCGGCCGGTGGCGAAGTCTCGCTGCCCGGACCGGCGCTGCCGACGCGGTTCTTCCGGCTGGCTGGGACGCCGTGACGTCCGCGGCGGCGATTCTTCCCACCGCTGTCCCCGGCGCGTCCGAGCGGCTTGCCGGCCAGCGGCATGCATCCACGTTCCCGGCGTGACCGCGCGCCAACAGTTCGCCTCGCCCGCCATGCCGGACGCCCACGGGCGCTTCGGACAGTTCGGCGGGCGTTACGTGCCCGAAACGCTGGTGTACCCGCTGCAGCAGCTCGAGGAGGAGTACTGGCGCGCGCAGGCCGACCCGAAGTTTCAGGAGGAATTGGACTACTACCTGCGCGAGTTCGTCGGCCGACCCACGCCGCTCTATTTCGCCGAGCGGCTGACGAAGGAACTCGGCGGCGCGAAGATCTACCTCAAGCGCGAGGACCTGCTGCACACCGGCGCCCACAAGATCAACAACGCCCTCGGCCAGGCGCTGCTCGCCCGACGGCTGGGCAAGACGCGCGTCATCGCCGAGACCGGCGCCGGCCAGCACGGCGTGGCCACGGCCACGGTGGCGGCGATGTTCGGCCTCAAGTGCGTGATCTACATGGGCGCGGTGGACTGCGAGCGGCAGGCGCTTAACGTCTATCGCATGAAGATGCTCGGGGCCGACGTGGTGCCCGTGCATGCCGGCCAGAAGACGCTCAAGGAGGCCGTGAACGAGGCCATGCGCGACTGGGTCACGAACGTCCGCAGCACGCACTACATCCTGGGCACCGCCTACGGCGCGCATCCGTATCCGGTCATGGTCCGCAACTTCCACCGCGTGATCGGGGACGAGGCGCGGCGTCAGATCCTGGAGAAGGAAGGCCGCCTGCCGGACCTGCTGCTCGCCTGCGTCGGCGGGGGCTCCAACGCCATCGGGCTGTTCTATCCGTTCCTCAACGACCCCGGGGTCAAGATGTGCGGCGTGGGCAGTCGGATTTCCTCGCCGTCGAAGCGGACCGCGCCGCCGCGGCCGCCTTGGCGGCTGCCCATGGCCTGACCGAAGCGGACGCGATGGCACTCCGGCTGTTGCTCGGCGCGCGCGATGCCGGGCGCTGGCGGGACGCCGCGGCGACGTTCGCCCGGGAACGGCCGATCCTCGGCGATCCGTTGGCGGCGATCGTGGCGCTCGGCGACCGTGCCATCGCCGCCCAGGTGTCGGCCGCACGGGCCGCGGCCGCCGATGCGGCGCAGGCGTGGACGCGGTGGCGCGGGGAGCCAGCTGCCCTTCTGGGTCACCGGTTCCTGCAGCTGCGCCACCGCTTCGCGGATCGGGCGCCAGCGCGCAATTGAGGAGTCTTGGCCAGACGGTATCGTTCTGGGCCGCTTTTTGCGGGCCACCTTCTCGTGCAGACCCCTTCGCCATGACCGACGTCGTCGCCATTGCCCAACGCATCCAATCCGAGAGCAAGACCCTGCAGGCGGTGCGCCAAGCGCTGCAGACCGTCATCGTCGGCCAGGACGCCCTGCTCGACGGGCTCCTGATCGCGCTGCTCGCCGACGGCCACGTGCTGCTCGAGGGCTTGCCGGGCCTCGCCAAGTCGCTGGCCGTCAGCTCGCTGGCGCGCGCGGTCGGCGGCCAGTTCCGCCGCATCCAGTTCACGCCGGACTTGCTGCCGGCCGACCTGGTCGGCACCCACGTCTACAACCCCAAGAACG
>JBJXFY010000356.1:0-6909 GCA_046155815.1 Limisphaerales bacterium
TGGTCGCGCGCCGCCTGCGCGGCCCAGCCCAGCGCCTCGGCGTGCAGGCCGGCAAGGTAGTCGGTGCCCACCATGAAATTCCGGACGGGCAGCAGCGCGGTGAGCTCCTCCGTGCCGGCGGCCGCCACGGTTCGCGCGAGCTGGCGCACAGTGTCCGCGTCCAGCGCCACCTCGACCACCCGGGCCAGCCGGCCGGCCGCCTGCCGCGCGGCATCGCGTCCGCCCAGCGCGCGCGCGAAGGCCGTCTGCCGCGCCGTGCCGCCGCCGAAGGTCAGCCGGCCGTCCTCGTGCGCCGCGCGCCAGCGCGGCGCCAGCGCGTGGACGCACTGGGTGAAGGCGTACTCGATCGCGGCATCCATCGGCAGGTCGGTGGCCAGCGCCGCGATCTCCACGGCGCGTTCGTAGGGCAGGTAGCTGCACGCCACCACGGCCTCGAGCCGGACACGCGGGTGCGGGTCCGGAACGAGCCGCGCGAGCAGCGCCGCCGCGCCGGGCCAGCGGTCGGCCCAATGGCCGGTGACACGCGCCGCAAGGGCGCGGACCTCCGGACGCTCCGCGGCGGCCAGCCGGGTCAGGAGGTTCGTCTCGATGACCTCGTGGCTGGCGAAGACGCCCAAGGTCTCCACCCGCGCCAAATCCGCCTCCTCGCCCGCGGGCGGCAGTGAATCGAGCCACGGCCGCAGGGCGGCGGTCACCTCTTCCGTCGGGCGGCCGGCCAGCACGCGCTTCGCCATCTGGCGGTCCGAGCGTTCCGGGGAGCGCAGCAGCGTCACCAGCTCACCCACCGGACCGGCAGAGAGCTTCTTCCCGGGCAAGTCACTCGAACCCGCCGGCGCCACGCGCCAGATGCGGCCGCTGGTCGTGTCGCGGGCCGGATCGCGGAAGCTCGCCTGATAGTGGCCGATCACGGGGTTGTACCAGTCCGCCAGGTAGAGCGCGCCGTCCGGCCCGAAGCGCACGTCCACGATGCGGAAGGCCGTGTTGGTGGACTCGACGAGCGGCGGCAGGCGCAGCACGGAGTAGTTGGTTCCGCCGGCGTCGGTGATGCGGAAGCGCTCGACCGAGTTGTGAAGATACCCGCCGGTGATGAACTCACCTTGGTTCGCCGCGGGCCAGCGCGCGTTCTCCACGATCTCCGCGCCGCCGAACTTCCTCCCCTCGTTCCACAGCCAACGATGCTCGAGGAAGTGATCCGTGCGGATCATGGCCTGGGTGAGATGGTAGATGCCGTGGCCGTTGCCGGCGAAGATGAAGGGCTGGCCCCAGCGGTCGAAGGCGGTGCCGAAGGGATTGTGGGCGCCCATCGCGCCGCTCCAGAAGGCGTCCAGCCGCAGTCGGCGCGGCCACCAACGCCACACGCCGGACTGGCGCAGCTCCTCGACGCCCCACGGCGTCTCGATGCGCGAGAGCGCGTGCAGGCCCTGGGAGAAGGTGAGTTCGCCGGCGGGGCCCCAGTTGAAGGAATTGATGGTCTGGTGCGTGTCGCCCGTGCCGAAGCCGCGCAGCACCACGCGCCGCTCGTCGGCCCGGCCGTCGCCGTCCGTGTCGCGCAGATGCAGCAGTTCCGATCCCGCGCCGACGTACACGCCGCCGTCGCCCAACTCGAGGCCGGTCGGGATCGCCAGGCTGTCGGCAAACACCGTGGACTTGTCCGCGCGGCCGTCGCGGTCCGTGTCCTCCAGTACGATCACCTTGTCGTTCGCCGCCTCACCGGGCCGGACCTGCGGATACACGCGGCTGCCCACGACCCACAGCCGGCCGTCGGGATCGAAGCGGATCTGGATCGGCTTCACCACGCCCTGCTCCTCGGCGGCGAACAGCGTGACCTTGAAGCCGGGCAGCACGCGCATTGCGGCGAGGTCTTCCGTCGGCGTGGCGGCCGACGAAAGCCGGCCATTGAGGGAACAAAACAGAAGCAGCCATTGCCCCGCGAGGAGCCCGGCACCCGCCCGCCGCGTCGCGGACCGTGCCGGCAGGACGAAGCGGCGACGGAGCTTCTTCGTCGGGGCCAGTGGGCAACTCATTCCGGCACGCAACCTGCCCGCCAATGAAGGCGGCGCGGCGCTCCGCTTCCCGCCGCGCTCCAAGAGCCGCCCCGGGTCTCCGGCGGATGACTTGAAGGTGAACATTTGAAACGTGGAACGCTTCACCTGATTTGCGCCGCGAGCGATCCGATCCTCGTCTCCGCCTCGCGGATGAGCGGGACAAACTCCTCCATCTCGGCGGGGAACCATCGCCTGCTGCGGTCGCGGTGGTCGCGGCTGCTGGGCTGCTCCATGCGGTCGCCCCAGAGAAAGGCCCAGTTCGTCGGCCGCCAGTAGCCGTGCCAGAGGCGGTTCTTCGCGATCACCGCCTGCCGAAGCGCCTCGAAGTCCGGGTCGGCGAAGCGGCCGGCGGCATCCACGGCCGGGCTGCGGCGTTCCGCAGGCGCCAGCGCCGCGGCCACCACCTCCGCGGCCTGCGCCTGCGCCCAGCCCGTGAGCTGGACGCCGTCCGTGGTCAGCCGCGCGGGGTCGAGGCCGGCGAGGCCGGCGTGGACGTCCGCCACCGGCAGGCCGCCCTCCGCGGCCAGTTCACGGATCACGACCGCCAGCGCGGCCAGGCGGTCACGCGGCGCCGAGAGGTCCGGGCCGGCTTCGCCCGGCGGGTCGCCGAACGGGGGCGGCGTGAGCAGCACGCGGCGCGGCGCGGCGCGGCCGAACGCCTCCAGCCGGGCCGCGTACGCCTCGCGGAACCGCGCGGGCGTCATCGCCGGGTCCAGCGCCTCGTTCCGGCCGAAGTCCACGAGCAGCACGGTGACGCCGTGGCGCGCGATGAGTTCCGTGGCCGGAGGAAAGTTCACGTCGCGCGGCTGGACGGCCACCGTGTCGCCCTCCCACGCGAGGCTGCGGAAGCGGAGGCGCAGCCCCGGCAGCGCCGCCTGAGCGAGCGCCTCGAGGTGCCCAGTCCCGGCCGCGGCGACGGCATGCGCGCCGCCGACGGTGGCGACCACGTCGTTCGTGCGCAGCGGCAGCACGGCGGCGCGGACAGGCGCGGCGGCGAGCGCCAGCAAGAGCAGCAGCCATCGGCGGGCGGGCATGGTCCGGGCGGAGCGTGGCGGGACGCCGGGACGGAATGCCAGCCTGCGCGCGGTGGCGAGCGATGGCCTTGTTTCCAAGGTCATCCGTAGATTTCACAGAAGGTTGCAAGGGGAAGCCAAGCCCTTCTCCATCTGCGCCCTTCGGCGAAATCTGCGGAGGTGCCCGTCCGCCCGGCCCGCTCCGTTGCCTGTTCAACCGCCCGTTTCCGGCTACGCTGGCGGCATGGTGGACGACGTTTCGCCGGAGGACGCGCTGCTCCAGAAGGTCTGGGACGGCGGGCGGATTGACGCGGCGGAGGCGCGGCGGCTGCACGGCCTGCCGCTCGAGGAGCTGGGCGCGCTGGCGGACCGCCGCCGCCGGCTGCACCGCGCCGACGCCCACGCCGGCCACGGCGCGGACACGGTCACGTACATCGTGGACCGCAACGTCAACTACACCAACGTCTGCAACGTCTATTGCAAGTTCTGCGCCTTCTGGCGCTCGGAGAAGGACGCGGACCACTACGTCATCACGCTCGACGAGCTGGACCGGAAGATCGAGGAGACCCTGGCCCTCGGCGGCACGCAGATGCTCATGCAGGGCGGGCACCACCCGAAGCTGACGAAGCAGTGGTACCTGGACCTGCTGCATCACGTCCGGGAGAAATATCCCGGCTTCAACATCCACGGTTTCAGCCCGAGCGAATTCGTCGCGTTCAGCGAGTTCTTCAACGAACCGGTGGAGGAGGTGCTGAAGGACTTCGTGGCCGCCGGCCTGGGCTCGCTGCCGGGCGGCGGCGGGGAGATCCTCGTGGACCGCGTCCGGAACCGCATCGCGCCCCTGAAGGCCAACACCGCGGACTGGATGGGGGTGATGGACGTGGCCCACCGCCTGGGCCTGGCGAGCAGCGCGACGATGATGTTCGGCCACGTCGAGACGCTGGAGGACCGGATCGAGCATCTGGAGGTGGTGCGGGCGCAGCAGGACCGGTCGCTGGAGAGACTGCGGCAGACGGAGGGCGGAAGGCGGATCACGGGGAGCACGCCGATCGCGCTGGCGGCGGACTATTCCCGGGCGCTGGAGGAGAAGCGCCTGAACGGCGGGGCGTTCACGGCCTTCATCGGCTGGACGTTCCAGCCGGAGAACGCGGTGCTCAAGGCCCCGACCGTCGGCGCGCACGAGTACCTGCGGATGCAGGCGCTGAGCCGCCTCTACCTCGACAACGTGCCGAGCGTGCCGAGCTCGTGGGTGACGCAGGGGCCGGACATCGGGCAGGTGGCGCTGCAGTACGGGGCGAACGACTTCGGCTCGATCATGATCGAGGAGAACGTCGTCAGTGCCGCAGGGGCGACCTTCCGCCTCGGCGCGGCGGACATGCAGCGGCTGATCGGCGAGCTGGGGTACGAGCCGCGCCAGCGCGACAACTGGTACCGGCTGGTCTGACGGGGGGCCGCTTGTCCCCTCCCCCGCGCGCTGGCACGCTGGCCGCCACATGCGCGACACCCTCCGCCGTTGGACCGAGGGCGCGGAGACATTCTTCCTCGAGGTCATCCTCGAACAACGCCAGGGGAAGCGGGCCGCGCTCGTGCGGGGGCTTTTGTTCGCCCTTTCCCACGTCTTCCTGGCCGGCGTCCGTACGCGCCGCGCGCTCTACAACGCCCGCATCCTCCGCGACACCACGCTCGGCGTGCAGGTCATCGCCATCGGCAACCTCACCGTCGGCGGCACCGGCAAGACGCCGGTCGTCGAGAAGTTCGCCCGCGAGCTGCAGGACCAGGGCCGCAAGGTGGCCATCCTCTCCCGCGGCTACCGGTCCAAGCCGCCGCCGCTGCACGGGCGCCTGCTCAACCGCCTCCTGCTCCGCCAGGAAACCTCCCCGCCGCGCGTCGTCTCCGACGGCAAGTCCCTGCTGCTCGACTCCGAAACCGCCGGCGACGAGCCGTACATGCTCGCCTCGAATCTCAGGGACGTGGTGGTGCTCACGGACAAGGACCGCGTGAAGGCCGGGCGCTACGCGATCCAGAAGTTCGGCTGCGACACGCTGCTGCTCGACGACGGTTTCCAATACTGGAAGATCCGCGGCCGGCGGCAGGACGTGGTGCTGGTGGACTGCCAGGCGCCGTTCGGGAACAACTTCCTCCTCCCGCGCGGCACGCTGCGCGAGCCGCCCGCGCACCTCGCCCGCGCCAGCGTGATCTTCCTCACCAAGAGCGACGGCAACACGGCCCCCCTCCGCGAGCAGCTCCACCGCCTGAACCCGAAGGCGCCCGTCATCGAGTGCGTCCACAGCCCGCTGTACTTCGAGGACGTGTTCACCGGCGAACGCCAGCCCATCGGGGCGGTCGCCGGCCGCCGCGTCGCGGCGCTGAGCGGGATCGCGCAGCCGGAGAGCTTCGAGAACGGCCTGCGGAAGCTCGGTGCGGAGCTGGTCTATGCGAAGCGCTTCGCCGACCACCACCGCTTCAGCCAGCAGGAGGTGATCAACGCCATCAACCGCTCAAAGAAGCGCCAGGCCGACATGCTGCTGACCACGCAGAAGGACGCCGTGCGGTTCCCCAAGCTCGACCGCCGCGACCTTCCCGTGTGGTTCATGCGCGTGGAGATCCGAATTCTGTCCGGCGCGAAGGACTTCCACGACTGCGTGGACAGGATTTGCTTCCGCTGACGCGGAAGAAGTCCGGCGCCAAGCTCCCAATGCCAAGCTCCAAGCTCCAAGGAAGCTCCAAAAGCCACGCTCCAGGAAGCGCCTCAAGGACGCATGGCGTCTTGGTCATTGAAGCCAGGTCCTTTCGTGGAGCTTGGACCTTGGAGCTTGGGTGTTCTCCGTGACTCCCTCCCGCCTCCTCGTCCGCGGCGTCAACTGGCTCGGGGACGCCGTGATGACCACGCCCGCGCTGCTGCGGCTGCGCGCGGCGCTGCCGGCGGCGCGCGTCACGCTGCTCACGCCTGCCAAGCTCGCCCAGCTCTGGACCACGCATCCCGCCGTGGACGAGGTGCTCCCGTTGGCCGCCGGCGAAGGCGTCTTCGCCGCGGCCCGCCGGCTGCGTGCGGGCCGGTTTGATGCCGCGCTCATCCTGCCAAACTCCCCCCGCAGCGCGCTGGAAGCCTGGCTCGCCCGCATCCCCCGTCGCCTCGGCCTCGCGCGGCCGTGGCGGACGTGGATGCTCACCCAGCCCCTCCCGCCAAGACCGGACGAAATACGGATGAAGAAGCGAAGCATCGGTGAAATCCACGCCGCGCTAGCCGCTCCATTCACCATTCACCATTCACCATTCACCCAGTCACTGGCCGCGCATCATGTTCATCACTACCTCCACCTCGCCGCCGCCCTCGGGGCGGACCCGGCGCCCGTCGCGCCGCAGCTTTCTCTGGCTCCCGATGAGCAGGCGCAGGCCCGAGCGGGCCTGCCAGGGGTGGCTCCCGCCACGGGCACGCTCTGGGCCGGGCTGAATCCCGGCGCGGAATACGGCCCCGCGAAGCGCTGGCCGGCCGAGCGCTTCGTGGCCGCCGCGCGGGAGGTTTCGGAGCGCACCGGCTGCCGTTGGGCAATCTTCGGCGGCGCGCGCGACGTGGAGCTGGCCGCCGGCATCGCGGCGGAGCTGCCCGGGTCCGTGAACCTCGCCGGCCGCACCACGCTGCGGGAGCTGATGGTCGCGCTGGCCGCGTGCCGCGTGCTGCTCACGAATGACACCGGCCCGATGCACGTCGCCGCCGCGCTGGGCGTGCCGGTGGTCGTGCCCTTCGGCAGCACCTCGCCGGAACTCACCGGGCCGGGCCTCCCCGGCGACGCGCGTCACGCGCTGCTCCGCGGCCAGGCTCCGTGCGCACCGTGCTTCCTCCGCGAATGCCC
>JBJXFY010000363.1:0-9454 GCA_046155815.1 Limisphaerales bacterium
CGTGCTGGCGGACGCGGACGGCTCGCTGCTGATCGTGGACACCGGCGGCTGGTACAAGCTCTGCTGCCCCAGCTCGCAGCTCGCCAAGGGCGATGTGCCGGGCGGCCTCTACCGCGTCCGCCGCGAACGTGCCGCCGGAGACGCGCCGCCAAAGCTCGCCGGAGACGCCCGCGCCGCCGCCTACGCCCGCCTCACGCAGCCACCAAGCCTGGCCGACTACACGCTGCCCGCGACGCTGAAACGCGCCGTCTGGCAGGGCGACGCGAAGTCGGCGGGCTGGTTCGCCGAGATGGTCGCAAAGCACGCGCCCGCCGCGGCCACCAACGCGGAATCCGCCAACGTGGTGCGCGTCGCGGCCGAGGGGCTGGGCCGCCTGCGCGCGACGAACGCAACGCCGGCCTTGCTGGAGGCCGTCGGCCACGCGGGCGCCGACGTCGTGCTCGAACGCGCACTGGTGATGGCGCTGATCGAGGCGGGCGAGCCGGCGGAGCTGCGGAGGGAACTGGCGGCCACGCTGTTCGCGAAGAGTGTTGGCAACATGCCGGCAGCACGCTCGCGCGCCGCGCTGATCGCCTTGGACCAGCACGAAGGCGGCGACCTGAAGCCGGCCGAGGTCGTGCCGTTCCTCGGCGCTACGGACGAACGGCTGCGGCGAGCGGCCGACTGGATCCTGTTGCGCCACCCGGAATGGGCCCCGGAGCTTGCGGGCTGGTTCCGCGGCCGGCTCGGTGATCGGGCGCAGGCAGGGCAGGTGCTGCCGCAGGTCCGGCTGCTGACGCGAGGCTACGCCGGGCAGAAGCTGCTCGCGGAGGTGGCCGTGGATGCTGGCCTGTCCGCGGAAGCACGAATCGCGGCCCTGAACGCGATGGCCACCGCCGGCCTGAAGGAACCGCCCGTCGGCTGGAAGGACGCGGTCCTGCGCGTGCTCGGAGAGCCAGCCTCCGGCGCTCCGGTCCGCCTCGCAGCTGTCCGCGCGGCGCGCAGCATGACTGGTGACTCCGCGGTGACCAAGGCCCTCCTCGACGCGGTGGCCGAGACCGCCCAGCCGGCGGACCTCCGCGCGGAGGCGCTGACCGCGCTGCCGGCCGGCCGCGCGTGGGGTGAGGCGGAGTTCACCTTCGCCCGCCGGCAGATTGCCCCGGAGCAACCGCCTGCTGCCCGTGCCGCCGTCGCCGCCGCTCTCGCCCGCGCCAAGCTCTCCCCCGACCAGCTCGCCGCGCTGACCGGCGACCTGCGCGCCGCGGGACCGGTTGAGTTCGGCCGCCTGCTCGAGGCCTTCGATCCCGGCGGCGACGAGGCGCTCGGGGCGAAGCTCCTGGCCGCGCTCAAGGATTCGAGCACCGCGCGCGCGCTGCCGCCGGGCCAGTTGCGTCCGCACTTCGCGAAGTTCCCCGAGGCCACCCGCCGCGCCGCCGAGGCCTGGCTCGCCACGCTGGACGCCGACGCCGCGCAGCAGTCCGCGCGGCTGGACGCGCTGCTCGCCGAACTGAAGGCGCTGCCCGCCGACGTGCGCCGCGGCCAGGCCGTCTTCAACAGCGACCGGGCCGTCTGCGCCGCCTGCCACAAGATCGGCTACCTCGGCGGCGACGTCGGCCCGGACCTCACCAGCATCAGCCAGGCGCGCGGCGAGCGCGACCTGCTTGAGGCCGTGGTGTACCCGAGCCTGAGTTTCGTACGCAGCTACGAGCCGGTGATCGTCGCGACGAAGGACGGCGAGGAGCACAGCGGCGTGGTCCGGCGCGACACCGCGGAGGAACTCGTGCTCGCTACCGGCCCCGGTGCGGAGCAGCGCCTCGCCCGCGCCGACATCGCCGGCCAGCGCCCCGGCGCCACGAGCGTCATGCCTGCCGGCCTGGACGAGCAGCTCACGCGGCAGGAACTCGCCGACCTGCTCGCCTTCCTGAAGAACACGAAGTGGGGAGCGAACTGAAACGAAAGCCCCAAACCCCAGGCTCCAAGTTCCAAAGAAATCCTCGGCGCCAGTTCCCAAATTCTCACAGGCACTTTCGGCACTTGGTCATTGAAGCTTCCTTGGAGCTGGGAGGTTGGGATTTCCGCTACCTCGCCCCCTGCACCGCCGCCACGAACGCCGCTGCGCGCCGCGTCAGCTCCGGCCAGTCGTCGCGCGCGAGGATGTCCGCCGACACCAGCGACGACCCGCAGCCCAGCGCGACGCAGCCGGCGCGCAGGAAGTCCGCCGCGTTGGCGAGTTCCACGCCGCCGGTCGGCACGAGCTTCAGGTGCTTGAGCGGCCCGCGGAGCGACTTCACATAGCCGGGCCCGAGGCCGTCGGCGGGGAAGAGCTTTACGAAGTCGGCCCCGGCCTCGTAGGCGAGCTGGCATTCGGTGGGCGTGTACGCGCCGAGCATCACCGGCACGCCGGCCGCGTGGCAGACGGTGACCAGTTCGCGGCGCAGGATGGGGCTGACGACGAATTCCGCGCCGGCATCCATCGCCGCCCGGGCGGTCGTGGTGTCCAGCACCGTGCCCACGCCCAGCAGGACGCGCGGGCCGAACTGCTGGTGCGCCGCGCGGATGGCCTCGATGGCGTTGGGCGTCGTCGTCGTGATCTCGACCGCGGTCACGCCGCCCTCGAGCAGCGCGCCGGTGAGCGGCAGGACCTGGTCGGCCCGCCGCGCGCGCACGACGGCGATGATGCCCGGCGCGGTCAGGCGGGCGATGCGTTCGTCCCGGGGAGTCACGGCGCGAGGATGCGCCTGCGCGGCGTGAGAGAGCAACGACCGGAAGTTCCGAATCCCAAGCGCCAAGTTCCAAAGACGCACCAACGGCCAGGCTTCAAGAGCGCACGCGGGTTTGGGATTTGGCGTTCGACGTTTCTTTGGAGCTTGGAACGTGGATCTTGGAACTTCTCAGCCGCCTGTGTTTTCCGCCGCCCAGTCCCGTCCGCGTTTGACACCGGCCGCGCCCTGCCGCATCCCTGAGGCCCGGCGGATGATCTCCTTCCTCCCGCCGGATTCCCTCCGCCGCCGTACCATGCCATCGCCCGCCCGCGCCCACCGCGCCGCCTTCACGCTCATCGAGCTGCTCGTCGTCATCGCCATCATCGCGATCCTCGCCAGCATGCTCCTGCCCGCCCTCGCCAAATCGAAGGAGAAGGCGAAGCGCATCCTGTGCCTGAACAACGTCAAGCAGATGGGCTACGGCTGCATCATGTACTCGGACGACGACGCGCAGGGCCGGTTCACGGCGCTGACCAACTACGTGGACGACGACATCAACTTCCTTTACCCGCGCTACGTCCCGGCGCTGAAGACCTACGTCTGCCCCTCCACCCGCAACAACATCGGCACCAACCGCTTGGTGGACCGCCGCACTGGCGTGGATTCCGGCCTGCGCGACCTGTCGGACGTGGCGCAGGGGCCGTGGTCCACCAACGGCTTCAGCTACGAGATTTACGGGCACATGGGCGCCATCGCCGCCGAGCCCGCCGCCACGCCCAAGACCGTCAGCACCGTCAACCAATGGGTGCATAACAACACCAGCTTCGGCCTGAAGGGCACCGCGCCCGGCCCGGCCAACATCTGGATCTTCGTGGATGCGGACGAGGACAACTTCGACCCCCGCACCGGCCGGCAGGCGCTGAACGACCGGCCCGACCCGCTCGACAACCACCGCGGCGAGGGCCACCACGCCGTCTTCGCCGACGGCCACGCCGAGTGGATCAAGCCCAAGCAGTTCCGCTACCGCCTCGAACTCAGCCAGGACATCGGCGCCGGGCCGTAGGCCGCAGTGTGGCTGCGACGCCCCCGCCGCAGCAAGGTGCCCGCGGCGCCTCGCCGCGCAGCCGCCGGTATCCCACCTGAATGTCGCGCGAAGGACGCCAAGGGCGCGAAGGATGGTGCTCGTCGGCGAGGCCCGCCGATGCGGCCACGCCCCGGAGAGGCGAGCTCCGCGAGCCTGTGCGTCGGTTTTCCAGCCGGCTGCTCGCCGGGCCGGCCCATTGCCCCGGGTTTCCGCCGCCTTGCAGTTCCCGCGCAGTTCCCTGTATCTCCACGTCCGCCCGCCGGCAGCCCAAGGCCGCCATGTCCGCGCAGACCTACCTCGACTTCGACCTCCGCATCCGCCGCGAAGGCGACGGCTACTGCGCTGACGCGACGGGCGGCGCGGCCCGCCAGGCCTTCAAATTCCCGTTCACGGACGACCAGCTTGAAATCTACCTCCTGAAGATCGGCCAGCGCGCCGCCGGGATGCGCCGGCCAGACTCCCCAGAGTCCAAAGCCGCGCGCGAGTTCGGCACGAAGCTCTTCGACGCCGTCTTCCAGGGCGACCTGCTCGCCTACTTCCGCGAGCGCCGGGCCGAGGCCCGGCAGCGCGAGGCCGGCGTGCGCCTCCGGCTCCGCCTCGACGGGGCCCCGGAACTGGCCGACCTGCCGTGGGAATACCTCTACGAGACCTCCCGCCGCCAGTTCCTCTGCCTCTCGAAGGACACGCCCATCGTCCGCCTGCTGGACGTGCCCGATGCGCCCAAACCCCTCGCCGTCCGGCCGCCGCTCCGCGCCCTGGTCGCGGTCGCCACGCCCACCGACCAGGAGGAACTGGACGTCGAGCGCGAGATCAACCGGCTCCGGAAGTCCGTCGAAGAACTCACTGCCCGCGGCCTGCTCACGCTGGATTTTCTGCCGGTGGCCACGCTGGAGGAGCTGCAGCGCCGGCTCCGCCGGGACGACTACCACATCTTCCACTTCATCGGCCACGGCACGTACGACAAGGACGCGCAGGAGGGCGTGCTGCTCTTTGAAAACGCGAAGAAGCACAGCCAGTCCGTGACCGGCCATGACCTGGCCGTGTACCTGCGCGACGAGACGACTTTGCGGCTCGTCATCCTGAACGCCTGCGAAGGTGCCCGCGCCGGCAGGAACGACCCCTTTGCCGGCGTCGCGCAGGGCCTGCTGTTGCAGGGCCTCCCCGCCGTGGTGGCCATGCAGTTCGCCGTGTCCGACAAGGCGGCGGCCACATTCGCGCAGGGTCTTTACGGTGCGCTGGCCGATGGGTGGCCCGTGGACGCCGCGCTGGCCGAGGCGCGCAAAAGCGTCTTCGGCCTGGGCGACGGCGTGGAGTGGGGCACGCCCGTCCTGTACCTCAACGCGCCGGACGGGCGGATTTTTGACGTGCCGGCACCGCCGCCTCCCATCGCGTCCGCACCGCCGCCCCTCGCGCCGCAGACCGACCGGGTGGCGGCCGAGGCCCCGGCCGTGCCCCGGGCCGCCACGCTGCCGGCCACGCCGGCCAAGGACACCGAGTACATTCCCGTGGCGGACAAGGTGGCGGCCGAGTTCGACGGGCTGAAGCGCCTGTGGCAGCGCAACCGCTGGCTGGCTGGCGGCCTCGCGCTGGCGCTGCTCGTCCTGGGCGGCGCGTGGCTGTGGCGCGAGTTTGGACCCGATCCAGAGCCTCCGCCGGACCTCGAAAAGCTCATCGCAGACCCCGTCCGACAGCCCACCAACCCCCTGCCGGAAGCGCCGGAGATTCCCATCCGTTTGGTGCCATCCCCCAGTGGCTACACCAACAGCCTCGGCATGGTGTTCGTGCCCGTGCCGGGCACGGAGGTGCTGTTCAGCGTCTGGGAGACGCGCGTGCAGGACTACGCGGCCTTTGCCGAGGCCAATCCCGGCGTGGACCTGTCGTGGAAGGATCCGGTGTGGGAAGGCGTGCCCGTCACGCCCGGCCCGCTGCATCCGGTGGTGAACGTGAGCTGGGAGGACGCCAAACGCTTCTGCGAATGGCTCACGCGCCACGAGCAGGCGGCCGGGCGGCTCGCCGCAAGCCAGTCCTACCGCCTGCCCACGGACGCGGAGTGGAGCTGGGCGGTGGGCATCGGCGACCGGGAGGACGGCGGCACTCCGAAGGACAAGGACGAGAAGCTGGCCGGCGTGTACCCGTGGGGCACGCAGTGGCCGCCCCTGGCCAAGGCGGGGAATTTCGCCGACGGGACGGCCAAGGAGAAGTTCCCGGACCGGACGACCATCGCCGACTACCGGGACGGCTTTGCCACCACCGCGCCGGTGGGCAGCTTTGCGGCCAACCCCCACGGCCTCCACGACCTGTCGGGCAACGTGTGGGAATGGTGCGAGGACTGGTACGACGGCGAGCGGAAATACCGCGTCCTGCGGGGCGGGTCGTGGGACCTCAGTGTTCCGCGCGGCCTCCTCGCGTCGTTCCGCTTCCACGTCGGTCCCGTTGACGGCATCAGCTCCGTCGGGTTTCGGTGTGTGGTGGTGGGCGTTGGGGCCGCGCGCTAGCGTGACCTCCGGGTTTCCCTCTGTTCTTTTTCCCTCTGTCCCTTTGTCCTTTGAAAGGCCGCGGAGCGGCCTCGCGATTTTTTTTGGAATTTCGGGTGGGGCCCCGTGGCCCGGCCCGGAAGTGGCGGCGGTGGCGGAACCGCGTCCTGCGGGGCGGGTCGTGGAACAACAATGATCCGCGCAACCTCCTCGCGTCGTACCGCAACAACGACAATCCCGGTGAACGCAACAACAACATCGGGTTTCGGTGTGTGGTGGTGGGCGTTGGGGCCGCGCGCAAGGTACCTGAACCGAAGGCCGGCGTGATGCCGGGTGGGGACACGCCCTGCCCGGCCGGAGCCAAGAGGTCACCTAACCGCCGCCGCCACGCCCCGCGTACGCGGGGAAAAGACGCGGCGCGGGCCGCGGCCGGTAGGCGTCCTCCTGCGGGAGGGCGAACCGAAAGCCGCGGCCCGCAATTCCCGACCTCAAAGCTCCGCCGCCGCCCGGTCCACCGCGGCCACGAACCGCCGCAGCTCGCGCCGGACCTCGCGGAAGAACTCCGTCCGGCTGCCGCCCAGCGCGCGCAGGCAGCGGCCGTGGCTTGTCCACAGCACCGCCGCCGCGACGTGGCCAAGGATCCAGAACTGCGCCCGCCACGCACGCCCGCGCCGGCCGCCGGCGGCGATGCGGTCGCGTTGGAACGCCACGTGCCCGGCCTCGTCGCGCAGGATCAGCCTGCACATCGCGCGCAGCGGCGCGTCGTCCGCGTGCCGGCGCAGGAGGCGGTAGTAGGCCGTGCTCACCAGCTCCGTCAGCGTCAGCACTTGCAGCTCGAAATGCACACCCAGCAGCCGGCGCACCAGGCAGAACGCCGTGAAGCTCCAGTGCCCGGTGATGCGCCGTCCGCCGAACCGTTGAACCGCCTTCCCGAGCAGCCGCGCGTGCCCGCGTTCCTCGGCGAACCAGGCGTCCACCACCGCCCGCTGGGCCGGCGAAGTATCCCGGAACCGCGCCGTGTCGAACGCGATCAGCCCCGCCGGCCCGCCGCCATCGCCGAGCTGGAACTCCTCCAGCGAGCGCACCAGCGGCCGGATCACGTCGGGCCGCAGAGTGACCGGTGCGGCCCAGTCCGGCTCGGGGCGGTTCCGTTGATTGCGCGCCAGCCGGGCGCACCAGCACGCCAGCAGTTCTTCCGGCAGGGAAAGCTTCCGGGCGTTGCAGGCCTGCCACGCGACCTGCGCCACCGGCGTCGCGAGCAGCCCCAGCGCAACGGTGAAGAGCGGCCACTGGAACCGCGCCGGCAGCACTTCACGCAGCGCGTCGAACCTGCCTCCATCCGCGACCACCCGCAGCGCGTCCGCCATGAAGACATGCAGCGCGACGCCCGCGCCCGCCGCCGCGGCCAGCCAGGCCCGGCGGCCCGGCCACACATCACGCCCCGCGGCCTCCGCGCGCGTCACCACCACTCCGAACGCCACCATCAGCGCGGCGATCGCCGTCGGCGCCCAGACCGGCCCCCACCACGGCAGCGGGATCAGGAAGAGCAGGTCCCAGTCCGCCAGCGACCGCGGCCAGCCGGTGAGCGGGACGAGCCAGACGTAGTAACCGATGTCCCAGACGCCGAAGGCCAGCAGCGCGTACGCCGTCCGCGAGCGCCAGGTCCGGCCGGCCAGCCAGCCCACGGCCGCCAGCATCACGAGCGTGGAGGCCTCGCGCACCAGCTCGGCGGTGGCGAAGCCCGGGCCGACCGGAAGCGGATTCGGCTGATGCGGCACGATCCGGTCGAGCATCGTGCGGAGATAGAAGACCACCGCCGCCTCCACCCAGGCCATGGCTAGGGCGTAGAGGATGACGAGGCGCAGGGTTCCGCGCACCGGGATTGGTTCGGCGGTGCGCGGGGCCGCCGACGTCGCGGTCGGGAAGGGCAGGGAAGCATTCATGCCGGGGAGGTCTGAGTGGTGGCGTTCCAGGCAGTCTCCGGTTCGCCGGGCGGCAGCCGCCGAAGGGCTTGTTCGACTCCGGTGATGACGTCATCCGGCGTGGAGGTGCCGGCCGTGATCCCCACCGTGTCGAAAGGCTCGAACCACTCCGGCCGCAGGTCCGCGGCGGTCTGGACGTGGTGGACGCGCGGGCAGAACCGGCCGCACGTCGCGGCCAGTTCGCGTGTGTTGTTGCTGTGCGCGCCGCCGATCACGACCACCACGTCGCAGCGCCGCGCCAGCTCCTCCGCGGCCTGCTGCCGTTGCTTCGTGGGCTGGCAGACGGTGTCCCGGGACTTCACTGCGGCATCCGGGAAGCGCGCCCGCAGCCGCGCGACGAGGGAGCGCACGCGGGCCACCGGCTGCGTCGTCTGGGAGACCACTCCGAAGCGCGGGTGGAAGGGCAGCGCGTCTATGTCCGCCTCCGTCAGCACCACGTCGGCGGCGGGGAAATCCTCCATCAGCCCGCGCACCTCGACGTGCCCGCGCTGGCCGATGACGACCGGGTGAAAGCCCTGTGCCACCAAGTCACGGAGCGCGCGGTGGGCGTGGTGGACAAGCGGGCAGGTCGCCTCGCCCAGCGAATGGCCCCGGGCCAGCACGGCGGCCCGGGTGGCGTCGCCCGCGCCGTGCGCGGTGATGAGCACGCGGGGCGTGGCCACGTCGTCGAGCGTGCGGGCCAGGCGGACGCCGGCGGCCCGCAGGCCCGCGAGGACGGCTTCGTTGTGGACGAGGTCGCCGAGCACGGTGACAGGACCGGCGGCAGCCTCGCGGCGGGCGAGGGCGATGGCGTCACGGACGCCGAAACACATGCCGAGATGGGCGGCGCGGAGGATGTTCATGGGGGCGGATCTTTAGCTTTGCCGTACAAAGCTCAGAGACGCACGGCCGCCGCCGTGTTCAAACGGGGTTCAGGATTTCCTGGGGCGCACGTCGCGCACGACCTGCTCGAGCAGCCGCACGTACTCCGCGAAGGCTGTGCGGCCGGTCGGGGTGAGGCTGTAGCTGGTGGCCGCCCGGCCGCCCTCGAAGGACTTGGTGACCGCGACGTAGCCGGCCTCAAGCAGCGTGCGGAGATGGGCGGTCACGTTGCCGTCCGTCATCTTCAGCGTATCCCGCAGCTCGGTGTAGAGCAGCGCCGGGGAGGCCGCGAGCAGCGCCATGATCGCCAGCCGGCCCTTCTCATGGATGACGCGGTCGAGCTGGAGGACGGCGTCGGGGTTCACGGCGCGG
>JBJXFY010000364.1:0-9943 GCA_046155815.1 Limisphaerales bacterium
TCACCTACGGCTCGGACCTCGACGTGATGTTCGTGGCGCCGGACGCGGCGAAGAAGAACCTCCCACGCCTGCAACCGCTCGCGGTGGCCGTGCTCGACCTGCTTTCCACGCGCACGGAGGCCGGCGCTCCTTTCGTCACCGACACGCGCCTGCGCCCGGACGGCGAAAAGGGCCTGCTCGTCAACACGCTCGCCGCGCACGAGGACTACTACCGCCGCCGCGCGCAGCTCTGGGAAATCCAGTCGCTCACCCGCGCGCGCGCCGTGGCGGGCGACGCCGCCACCGGGGAGAAGTTCGCCCGGCTGGCCGCCGCGCTCACCGATTTCCGGCAGCGACCCGAAGGCGTCGCCGCGTGGACGCCGGACTGGGAACGGGAAATCACCCGGATGCGCGGCCGGATCGAGCGCGGGCGCACGCCCGCGGGCGGCGCGGCGCTGGCCTTCAAGACCGGCGGCGGCGGGCTGGTGGACGCGGAATTCCTCGCGCAGACGCTCGCGCTGCGCCATGGCGGACGCGCCGCGCACACGCGCCGCGCCCTCGAGGAGGCCGCCGCGACGGGACGGCTGCCCGCGCCCGACGCCGCGCAGCTCCTGCCCGCGTACCGCGAGCTGCGCCGGCTGGAGCTGGTCCTGCGGCGCTGGAGCTTCGAGGGAGAGGCCACGCTGCCCGCGGACGCCCCCGCACAGCGGCGCGTGGCCATCCGCTGCGGCTTCCGCGACGGGCCGGAACTGCTCACCGCTGTGGCGCAGTGGCGCGCCGACGTGCGGGCGGTGTTCCTGCGGCACCTGCCGCCGGCCAGGTGACCCCGCCCGAGGGTCGCAAAAGGAATTGCCAAAGCGGGTGCCCGGCCCTAATCCCACCCATGCGCGCTTTCCTTGCCGCCCTTCTTTTCGGCGCCGCGGCACTGTTGGTGACCGGCTGCGGCGGCGTCAGCGCCAGCCGCAGCGTGTCACCCGCCTCGTTCCTGCTGCCCGGGCTGCTCGAGTATCATCCGCGTCCTGCCACGCCGGGACCGGATGACGCCGTCCGGCCTGAGCGAGACGGGGGCTTTGCCGCCTGAATGACAGCCCTCCCAACCACCTGATTTCGCCCATGCGTTTCCCGCTCGCCCTCACGGTCAAGATCGCGCGCCACATCGTTGGACACAAAGCCGCCCGAACGCCGAAGTTCGCCATGGTGTTGCAGCTCGAGCCGCTGCACACCTGCAACCTCACCTGCACCGGCTGCGGCCGCATCCGCGAGTACTCCACGTCCCTCAAGGACATGGTGCCCCTTGAGCAGTGCCTCGCCGCCGCGGCCGAGTGCAACGCGCCCATGGTCTCCGTCTGCGGCGGCGAGCCGCTGATCTACCCGAAGATCGAGGAGCTGGTCGCCGGCCTGCGCGCGCAAGGCCGCATCATCTACATCTGCACCAACGGCGTCTTCATGCGGAAAAAGATGCGCGAGTACCTGGCCGCGAACTGGTCGCCCGCCCTCGAGCCGAAGCTCAAGGAACTCCTCGGTCAGAAGCTCGTCACCGAGAAGGAGGCCGAGGCCATACGTCAGGCCGACGACAAGGCCCGCGCCAAGACCGTCATCGCACCCAGCAAGTGGATGTACTGGAACGTCCACGTGGACGGCCTCGAGTACACCCACGACCTCATCGTCGAACGCGAGGGCGTCTTCAAGGAATGCGTGCTGGCGATCAAGATGGCCAAGATCCTCGGCTACCAGGTCGCCACCAATACCACGGTTTACAAGGAGTCGGACAAGCAGGAGCTCGAGGACATGTTCAAGTACCTCAGCTCCCTCGGCTGCGACGGCCACACCATCTCCCCCGGCTACGACTACGACGCCGCCAAGAAGGACATGGTCAAGCGCCTGGGCCGGGATCCGCAGGAGTTCTTCCTCACGCGCGAGATGACGCGCCAGAAGTTCGCGGACATCGAGCGCTGGGGGCAGATGTTCACCATCTTCGGCACGCCGGTGTACCAGGAGTTCCTCGCCGGAAAGCGCGAGCTGACCTGCACCGCCTGGGCCATCCCCACCTACAACGTCAAGGGCTGGAAGGCTCCCTGCTACCTCATGACCGACGGGCACTACCCGACCTACGCGGAGATGCTCGGCACCGTGAAGTGGGAGAACTACGGCGTGGTGGACGGCGTGGCGCGCGACCCGCGCTGCGAGAACTGCATGGTCCACTGCGGCTACGACCCCAGCGGCGCGCTCAGCACCAAGCCGCGCGACACCTGGATCAACTTCAAGTACAACTTCCTCCCGAGGCCGGCCGCGTATCCCGCCTCCGCGGAACTGGAGCAGCGGGCGTACAATGGCTTCAGCATCGGAAAGGGCCACCTGGCCGAAGCCAAGGCGGCGGTGAACCGGGAGATGGCCGGCGCCAAGTCGGCCTTTGCACGCGGCGGCAACGACCTGCCGGCCGCGCCGGCTGCGGGCGGTGGTTGCGGCAGCGGATCGTCAGCCGAGCGCGAAGCCCTGCTCGCGAAGGTCGAGGCGGCCCACGAGCAGGCGGAGGTGAAGTAGGTTCCGCGGCGGCGGTTTGGGATCCTCCGTTGGATCACGTTCCGACGGAATCCCGTCATTGGAGGCCTTAGGCCGCGGGCGGCGCCGTGCTCGCACGCTCGACCAGCTCCCCGCGCAGCCGGCGTGATTCCACCGTCCCGCCGGCGATGAGCTGCTCCAGCATCTCCATCGCCGCCACGCCCAGCCGGAACTTCGGCTCCCGCACCGTCGTCAGCGGCACGCGGTAATGCTCCGCCGTCAGGATGTTCCCGTAGCCCACCACGGACATCTCCTGAGGAATCCTCATGCCTTGGCCCAGCATCGCGTTGGCCGCGCCGATGGCCACCAGGTCGTTCACCGCGACCACCGCCGTCGCGCCGGTGTCCTCGCGCAGCAGCTCGAGCCCGGCCTGGAAGCCCTCCTCGATGGTGGCCCCGGCGTGGTAGACGAGTTGATCGTCCATCGGGAGATCCGCGGCGCGGAGGGCGCGGCGGTAGCCCTCGTAGCGTTCCTGGGCCCAAGGTGCTGCGACCGGCCCGGCGAGGCAGGCAATGCGCCGGTGTCCCAGTTCGAGCAGGTGGCGCGTCAGCAGCTCCGCGCCGGCCACGTCGTCCGGGGCGGCCGATGCCACGCCGGCACAGTGCGGCGCCGGATGACCGAGCAGGACGCAGGGCACGTGCCGGGCCGCGACTTCGCGGTACGGGGCCGACACCCCCTGGCCCATGCGGTACACGGGCACCACCAGCAGCCCCTCAACGCCGCGCCCGAGGAAACCGCGAAGGTGCGCCTCCTCGTGCTCGGGCTTGTCGAGCGAATGCGCCAGCAGGAGGTCGTACCCCAGCGCGGTGGCGCGATCCTCGATGGCCATCAGGACGCGCGCATACACCGGATTCACCGAGGCCGGGATCATGAGGCCGAGCAGGCGCGTGCTGCGGGTGCGCAGGCTCTGGGCCATCGCGTTCGGCACGTAGCCCAGGTTGGCCGCCAGGGCGCGGATGCGGGTGCGCGTCGCCGCGGCCACGTCGGGCTCCTCGCGCAGGGCCTTGGAGACGGTCATCACGGAGACGCCGGCGCGCGCGGCAATGTCTTTCAAGCGGATCATCGGGAGGTGTCGGAAAGGGGCGGGCTGCCGGCTCAGTCATTCGACCCGCCCCAGTGGAGCTTTTGCCGGAGCGTCTTGAAGAACGAGTTGCCGCCCGGATGCAGCAGGCGCACCGCGCGGGACGAGCGGCGCATGACCACCCGGTCGCCAGCCCCGAGCTCGACCTGCACCTGGCCGTCGGCCGTGAGCTGCACCGGCAGGCGCTCGCTCAGCACGCGCACCGCGACCTCCGCCTCCAAGGCCACGATCACCGAGCGGTTGGAGAGCGTGTGGGGGCAGATGGGCGTGAGCGTGAACACCTCCGCACCCGGGCTCACGATGGCGCCGCCGGCCGCCAGCGAGTACGCCGTCGAACCGGTCGGCGAGCTCACGATCAAACCGTCGCAACGGTAGCGGGTCAGCTCCTCGCCGTCCACGGCCACCCCCAGCTCGATCATTCGCGACACGACGCCGCGTGAGAGCACGAAGTCGTTCAGTGCCGTCAGCCGGGTCCGGCGCCCGGCCACCTCCGCCTCGATCAGCGGCCGCTCCTCGACGGTGAAATCGCCGGTCACGAGCTGCTCGACGGCGCGCTCGAAACGGTCGGCGGCCACTTCCGCGAGGAAGCCAAGCCTCCCGACGTGGATGCCCAGGACGGGCGTCGGCTGTCCCGCGATCTCGCGCACGACCCGCAGGATCGTCCCGTCTCCGCCAAACACGAGCAGCAGGTCCGCGCCACGGGCGACCCGGGCGCAGGTGGCGGCGCGCGCGAACCCTCGGGGCAGCAGGCGGGCCGTGGCGGCGTCGGCCGTGACGGCCAGGCCCCGCGCGGTGAGCAGCTCGGCGGCGCGGCCGAGCAGCTGGCCGACGCCGGGCTTCTCCACGTTGGCCACCAGGCCGACGCGGCGGATGGGATCAGGCTTCGCGTTCAAGCAGGGCGAGAAACTCGACATTTCCGGCCGGGCCGCGCAACGGTGATTCCGCCACGCCGCCCCAGCGCCAGCCGGGCAGCGTGCCGGCAAAGGCCTCCAGCTCCGCCAGCACGCGCGCGTGGACGGCGGGATCGGTGATCACGCCGTGCCCGAGGTCCGCCTCGGCGCGGCCGGCCTCGAACTGCGGCTTGATGAGGGCCACGATCCGGCCGCCGCGACGGACCAGCGGCGCGACCGCCGGCAGCACGATCCGCAGCGAGATGAAGGAGCAGTCTGCCACCGCGAGGTCGAACGGCCCCCAGTCCGGACCGAACGACGCGGGTGAGAGATGCCGGGCGTTCACGCCCTCGAGGCAGTCCACGCGGGGATCCTGCCGCAGCTTCCACGCCAGCAGGCCACGGCCGACATCCACCGCCGTGACGTGCGCCGCTCCGCGCTGCAGCAGGCAGTCCGTAAAGCCGCCGGTGGACGCGCCCACGTCCAGCGCCCGCCGGCCCGTCACGTCGAGGCGGAAATGATCCACCGCGTGCTCGAGCTTGTGGCCGCCACGGCTAACGAACTTCTCCCCGGCCTCGAGCTCGACGGCGTCCGCGGGGCGGACGCGCGTCCCGGGCTTGGGGGCGGGCCGGCCGTTGAGGCGCACGCGCCCGGCAAGCACGGCGCGTTGCGCCTGCTCGCGGCTGGCGCACAGGCCGCGTTCGACGATGAGCTGGTCCAGCCGCAACAGGGTTAGGAGAAGCCCCCACCCACCAAGTTCCAAGTTCCAAAGGGGGCCGCGGAGCGGAGCGCCGCACGCGGCCCGGGCTCGGAACACAAAGGCGCGCCGCGGGCCGTTCACTTCTGTCCGAGCGACTCGCGGAGGCGCGCGAACCATTCCTTCCCAACAGCGGCGCTGACAGGCTTGCGCGCTCCCGCCGCCTCCTCCTCGACCAGTTCGCCCGGCATCTCGCGAAGGAACGGCGACGGATGGCACGGCAACATCTGGCCGTAGCGCTTCCTTGCGCCGCAGTGGGTGATCACGAGCGAGCGCATCGCGCGCGTCAGCGCCACGTAAAACAGCCGGCGCTCCTCGTCGAGCGTGCCCTCGGTCTTTGAGCGCGAGTGGGGAAGCAGGCCGTCCTCGAGGCCCACGATGAAGACATGGGGAAACTCAAGGCCCTTGCACGAATGCATCGTGATCAGCGTCACGGCATCGCCAGCCTCCTGGTCCTCCCCGCGGTCCTGGTCGAGCGCGAGGCCGGCCAGCGCGTCGTGCAGGCGCGTGGCCACAGACGTGCGCGGGTCGGCGTCCGGCGGGTCGAGCGCGGCCACGGTGTCCAGCACGTTGCGGACGCGGTTCTCGGCGGTTTCCAGATCCTTCTCCCCGCGGCGCAGATGCTCGAAGTAGCCGATGCGGCCGAGGAAGCGGCCGGCCCATTCCGCCAGCGGCGCGGCGTGGCGCCCCAGGGCCTCATCCGCCAGCTCCATGCGGACGACCTCGAGCAGCGAGACGAAGTCCCGCATCGCCTCCTGCGTGCGACTGCTGAACTGCCCCAGCACGTCCGTGTGCCGCAGTGCGGCGAAGACGGAGCACTGCCGCTCGTGGCTCTGGCCGAGGACGCGTTCGAGCGTGGCGTCGCTCAGGCCGCGCGGCGGCAGGTTGGCCACGCGCAGCAGGGCCGCGTCGTCGTCCGGGTTGGCGAGCAGCTTGAGGTAGGCCACCAGGTCGCGGACTTCGAGACGGTCGAAGAAGCTCTGCCCGCCGATGACACGGTAGCGCACGGCGGCCTGGCGCAGCGCCGTCTCCAGCGGGCGGGACTGCTGGTTCGTCCGGAACAGGATGGCGTGTTCGCCCCAGGGCGTCTGGTCCCGCAGCCGCGCCAGCCGGATCTCGTCCACGATGGCCCGCGCCTCCGCCTCGTCGTCCGTAAACGCGATCAGCCGGATTTTCCGACCGTCGCCGCGGGCCGACCAGAGCTGCTTGGCGCGTCGGCGGGGGTTGTTCGTGATGACGGCGTTGGCGGCGCGGAGGATGGTGTTTGTCGAACGGTAGTTCTGCTCAAGCTTCACGACCTTCACTTCGGGGAAGTGCTTCTCGAGGTCGAGCAGGTTGGCGACCTCGGCGCCGCGCCAGCCGTAGATGCTCTGGTCGTCGTCGCCGACGACGCAGAGGTTGCGGTGGGCGTGCGCGAGTGAATTCACCAGCTCGAACTGCGCGGCGTTCGTGTCCTGGTACTCGTCCACCATCACGTAGCGGTACTGCGCGCGGCAGGCCTCGAGGGCGTCCGCGTGCTCCCGGAAAAGGCGGAGGACGAGGAGGATCAGGTCGTCGAAGTCCAGCGCGTTCGCCGCGCGGAGGGCGGACTCGTAACGGCCGCGCAGATGCTCGGCCATCGCGAGCACGGAGGGGTCGGCGTTGGCGAGCCGGCCGCCGGGCGCGTTCCGGAGGCGGCTGAGCAGCGAGAGGATCGCGCGGGCATCGGTCTTTTCGCCGCCGGCCGAAAGGTTCGCGAGCACGCGCTTCATCACGCCAAGCTGCTCGGTGTCGTCGTAGATTGTGAAGTTCGGCTTGTAGCCCAGCCTGCCGATGTGGCGGCGGAGGATGCGGACGCAAAGCGAGTGGAACGTGCAGATCGTGGGGCGCTTCGGCTTCTCGCCGTCGGCGGACTTCGCCTTCGGAACCAGCTCGTTCACGCGGCCGAGCATCTCGCGCGCGGCCTTGTTCGTGAACGTGACGGCGAGGATTTCATCCGGCGCGACGCCCTTGCGGATCATCCAGGCGATGCGGTGGGTGATGACGCGCGTCTTGCCGGTGCCGGCGCCGGCGAGGATGAGCACGGGGCCGCGGATCGTCTCGGCGGCCTCGCGCTGCTGGGGGTTGAGGCCGGACAGGTCCATGCGCGGGCGGCGAGTGTGCGGGCGGACGGCGGGGAGGCAAGCGGTCCTGCACCCGCATCACGGCCGGGGCACCGGTTCCAAGTGGCTGATCTCCAGACCCGCGTCCTCCTGGAAGGTGAGGGCGTACAGGTCGTTAAGTTCCAAGCCCTCCGGCACCGCGGCAAGCACTCCGCCAGAGCCTCAACACGCCCCGGCCGGCACGGCCGCATCCGCCTCACACTCGCGCTCCAGGAGTTCGCGCACCTCCGCCTCGATGCCGACGGTTTCGCGGAACTGCCGTCGGAACCAGCCAATGCCCTCGTGGCGCGCGGTGATGAAGGCCCACAAAAGCAGGGCCGCCGCGGACTCGAACGTCGCCCCGCGGGTCATGGCTTCCAGCGCGACGTTCTGGAAGATGTCCTCGGCCGCGCGAAGACGGACGACGAGCTGCGGGCGCAGGCGGCGGCGCTGAAGGCCCTCGGCACCGAACTCAACGCGGCCGGGATGCGGCTCGCCATCCATCATCACACGCCGGAGATGACGAACGGCGCGCGCGAGTTCCACTTCAACTTCCGCCACAGCCCGGCCGGCGTGGTGGGCTTCTGCTACGACGTCCACTGGGTTTTCCGCGGCGGCCTCAAGCCCGACGCGGTGCTGCCCGAGTACGGCGACCGCGTGGCCTCGTGGCACCTGCGCCAGAGCCGTGAGGGCACCTGGTGGGAAACGGTGGACTCGGGCGAGGTGGATCATCCCGGCGTCGCCGCCTATGCCCGGAAGCACCGGCTGCCGGCGCGCTGGACCGTCGAGCTGGCTTTGGAGGACGGGACCAAGATCACCCGTTCCGTGGTGGAAAACCACCGGCTGAGCCTGAAATACGTCCGCGAAGTCTTCGCGGCGTGACAGCCGAAGGGCCGCGCCGCCACCGACCTGGGCCGGACCAGACCTCGCTGGGCGCGCCGGCCGGCCATTTTTCCTTCGCCTTGCCCCGCCCCTGCCTGTTCCATGATGCCCGTTTAACGCGACTGCCCGATGCCCAAGCGCTCCGACATCCACTCCGTCCTCATCATCGGCGCCGGCCCGATCATCATCGGCCAGGCGTGCGAGTTCGACTACTCCGGCACCCAGGCCTGCAAGGCCCTCCGCGAGGAGGGCTACCGCGTCGTCCTCGTGAACTCCAACCCGGCCACCATCATGACCGACCCGGAGTTCGCCGACCGCACCTACATCGAGCCCGTCACCCCCGAGGCCGTCGAGAAGATCATCGTCCGCGAACTCGGGGAAATGCGGCGCCTGGGCGTGCCCGTGGACGCATCCGCACTCCGCACTCCGCACTCCGCAGTCGCCAACAAGCTCGTCCTCCTCCCCACCCTCGGCGGCCAGACCGCGCTGAACACCGCCATGAAGCTCCACCGCTCCGGCGTGCTCGAGCGCCTCGGCATCGAGATGATCGGCGCCAAGGCCGACGCCATCGAGCGCGGCGAGGACCGTCAGGTCTTCAAGGACCTGATGCTCTCCATCGGGCTGGACGTGCCCATCTCCGGCACCGCCCACAACCTCGGCGAGGCTTGGGCCATCGCCGACAGGATCGGCAAGTTCCCCCTCATCATCCGCCCCGCCTACACCCTCGGCGGCACCGGCGGCGGCATCGCCTACAACCGCGACGAGTTCGAGGAGATCGCCAAGCGCGGCATTGACCTCTCTCCCGTCTCCGAAATCCTCGTCGAGGAATCCCTCCTCGGCTGGAAGGAATACGAGATGGAAGTCATGCGCGACCAGGCCGACAACTGCGTCATCATCTGCTCCATCGAGAACTTCGACCCCATGGGCGTCCACACCGGCGACAGCATCACCGTCGCGCCCATCCAGACGCTCACCGACAAGGAATTTCAGATCATGCGCGACCAGAGCTTCGCCGTCATCCGCGCCGTGGGCGTCGAGACCGGCGGCTCGAACATCCAGTTCGGCGTCAGCCCGGAGAACGGCCGCATGGTCATCATCGAGATGAACCCGCGCGTCAGCCGCAGCTCCGCGCTCGCGTCCAAGGCCACCGGCTTTCCCATCGCGAAGATCGCCGCCAAGCTCGCCGTCGGCTACCTGCTCGACGAACTCAGGAACGACATCACGCGCGAAACCCCCGCCAGCTTCGAGCCGAGCATTGACTACGTCGTCACCAAGATTCCGCGCTTCGCCTTCGAGAAATTCCCGCAGGCCGACCCCACGCTCACCACGCAGATGAAGAGCGTGGGCGAAGCGATGGCCATCGGCCGCACGTTCAAGGAAAGCCTGCAAAAATGCCTGCGCTCGCTGGAGATCGGCCGCAGCGGCCTGGGCGGCGACGGCAAACCCTGGCGCATCGGCACGGAAGTCCATGGCGACCGCGACCTCCTCCCGCGCGACGTCATCAGCCGCAAGCTGAGCGTGCCCAACGCCGAGCGCATCTTCTACATCCGCCACGCCCTGCGCGCCGGCTTCACCATCGAGGAGATTCTCAACCTCACGAAGATCGACCGCTGGTTTCTGGTGCAGATCAAGGAGATCGTGGACTTTGAGGAGGAACTGGCGGGGGCGAAGAACT
>JBJXFY010000365.1:0-4968 GCA_046155815.1 Limisphaerales bacterium
GCCAGCCGCACGAGCACGTCCTGCGCGGGCGCGGGGCCGGCCTCGGCAAGCAGGAGCTTGACCAGGAACGGCGCGGCGAAGATCTGCTCGAAGGCCGCCTTGAGCTGCGGCCCCAGCCCGTAGCTGACGAGCCGGCGCAGCGTCACGTCCTCGGGCGCGCGGGTGAAGGCCTCGAGGTGCGCGGCGTCAATCGCGGCCTGCCGCAGCTTCTCGAGGTCGGCCGGGTGGCCGAGGCCCGCGAGCGCGTGGCGGTCGAACAGCTCGAAGACCTTGCTCTGCCCCGTGCCCACGCCGAGCAGCAGGACGCCCTCGCGCAGGCTGGCGGCGAAAACCGGCGTGCCGCCCTTGAGCTGGGCCTGCACGTATTCGCGGCGGTTCGCCACCGCCTCCAGCCAGCGATAGGGCTCGTCGGTCATGGGAGAAAATCCAAGGGCCGAGCTCCAAGCTCCAAGCTCCAGGGAACGTCCGGGTGCCGTGGAGCCGTTTGGAATTTGGCCGCTGGAGCTTTTTTGGTGCTTGGAGCCTGGAGCTTGGAGCTTCTCACAGCGCCTCCTTCTGCTCGCCCTCGCCCACCTCCGCCACGCCGTCCGCCGTCAGCACCTTGATCGTCGCGTAGCGCGCCTGCTCCGGCGCCACGCCGCCGGTGGCGGAGTCGTGCTCGGCGGCGGTCATGAGGAGCTGCAGCGCGAGGCGCACGGCGCCGCGGCGGTCCAACTCCGCCGGACGCGGGCTGCCGAAGCGCTCCTGGTGGCTGAGCACGCTGCGGATCGTGCCCGACCCGGAGCCGGACGCGGCGTAGCCTGCCGCCTGGAACTGCGCGCCCAGCGGGTCGTAAAAGTAAATCTGCGGCCGAGGCGGCTTCACGGAGGTGTCCAGGCCCGCGAAGAGGGGCGCGACGACGCCGATGCCCTGCAGCGTCATGGGGAGGTTGTCGCGCAGCAGCCGGGCCAGCGCCCGCACGCGCGCCGGCAGGCTGAGCGGCTGGAGCTGGCTGCGGCGGTAGTACTCGAACGAGGTCTGGAGCGTGCGCGCCATCTCGAACGCCACTGCCGGCACGCCCGCGATGGCCAGCAGCGACGTGCCGTCCAGCTCGAGCACCTTCTCGATGCGGTCGGTGACGATGACGTTTCCCGCCGTGGCGCGGCGGTCGCCGGCCATGATGACACCGTCGTGGAAATGAAACGCCAGCACCGTGGTGCCCTGCGTAGGCACGGGCGCGGCGGCGGCATCCACCCGCAGCGGCGTCACCTGGTGCTGCGCGAGCAGCGAGAGAAAATCGCCGGCAATGGCGGGGCGGAGCTTGTCAGACATGGGCCGAGGAAACTCCAAGCTCCAAGCCCCAAGTTCCAAATCCCAAGATGCCGGCGTCAGCGAAGAGGATCATTGGAGCTTGGGAATTGGAGCTTGGGAATCATTGCCCCGTCCGCTGGCGATAGCGCCGCGCCTGGTCAGGGTCCACCTTGCGCATGCGCTTGAGGAGGTCGTTCACGTCGGGTTTCTCGACCTGCGGGGCGCGGGGGCCTTCCCCCCCGCCGCCGGGGCCGCCGGGTGCCGCGGGACGCGGCTTTTGCACTTGGTCAGGCATGGCTTCCTCGCGCTGGCATCATCATTCCCACGGACGGCGAAACTGCAAGCGGCCGGTGGCTGCGGCGACCGGCCCGGCGGCGGGATCGGCGGCGGGATCGGCGCGGGCCGCGGCAAAATGCAAACCGGCCGCAATTCCCGCTTGCCGCCCAAACCGTGACGCGTAACCTGCAAACGATTTGCAACGGCGGCCACCCGGCCACCCCCGACATGCCCGGCCCTCGGCGCCATCGAGGTTTCACCCTCATCGAGCTGCTCGTCGTGATCGCGATCATCGCGATCCTGGCGAGCCTCCTGCTACCCGCGCTGGCGTCGTCCAAGCTCCGCGCCAAGCAGGCCAAGTGCGCGTCCAATCTCCGCCAGATCGGCCTCGGCCTCCAGATGTACGCCGACGATCACGAGGGCTGGATGCCGCTCACCACCCATGGCGTCGCCGACACCAACCTCTCCTGGATCTTCACCCTCCGCCCCTACCTCGGGAACGTGGACGCCATCCGGGTTTCGCCCGCGGATCCGCTTGGCCGGGCACGCCTGACGAACAACGCCTCCAGCTACATCCTCAACGAGTACGTCGCGGTGGACCTGCGCGACCCGTTCGGTGCCGTGAAGGAGAGCTTCCGCAACCTGAACCACCTCCGCGCCCCCGCGCTCACGCACACGGCCTTCACCGTGTCGGACGACCTCAGCCCGTCCGTCTTCGCGGACCACACGCACTCGCGGAACTGGGTGAAGAACGGCGTGGGCAACTGGCCCGGCGTGCTGACGGACATCGCGCCCGACCGCTTCCGCACCGGCGGGGCCGGGCCGTCGCACACGAAGGGCTCGGCCAACTACCTCTTCGCCGACGGGCACGTCATTTCGATCAAGGCCGAGGCCTTCAAGCGCCGCATTGACGCCGGCGACAACCCGGCCCGGCCACCCGAATGACCGCCTTTTCCGACCGCCATGTCATTTAGCCGTTTCCCTGAGCTGACGCCCGGCCCGATCCTGGTCCTAGTCGTGACGTTCGCCGCCTTCGCCGGCCGGGCCGCGGACACGCCGATCACCGAGGGTCATCAGGACCTGCGGTTCAATTTTGCCCCGGCCACGGACTGGAGCCTGGGCGTCTTCGACCACGACACCGCGACGGAGCATTCGCCGCCCACAGTATGGTTTGACGTGTCGGCCGGAGCGGAGGCCGTCGTGCCGGCGGGCGCGCAGTGGGGCTTTCTCGGCCAGGCGGCCGGGGAGCCGCTCTGGATTCTCCCGCAGGTGCAGGATCCGGACCTGCCTTGGCTGGGCACTTCGACCGAAGGCACGGCCGCCGGCGTGCTCCAGAACAACGACATGCGGCTCACGCTCACCGCCGCGGCGGGTCCGGGCGCGTTCTCCCTCTTCACCGTCAGCGCCTTTGGCACGCCGAACGCGGTCATGACGACCTCGGACGGACTGTCCGCCGCGGACGCCATCAACACCCGCGCCAACCGCCACGCGCACTACAACTGGGCCTTTACCGAGCCGGGAACGTATTTGCTCACTTTTCAGGCTTCCGGCACTCCGGTGGGCGCGGCTTCCCCGCTGTTCAGCGACGCGGTCACGCTGGAGTTCCGCGTGGTGCCGGAGCCGTCCGCGCCCCTGCTGCTGGCCGCCGGCCTGCTGGCGTGGCGCTGGGCCGCCGGCGTTTCCTCTTCCTCCCGCAACACCAACCCGAAAACGTAGTAAACCAATGAACAAGAAACTGTTGACCGTCTCCCTACTGGCCGCGCTGGGCGCGGCCCCGGCGCCCCGGGCCACCACCATCCTCACCGAAGGCCATGCCGACATCGGAATCGCCTACGAGAATGGTGCGTGGGATCTGCACGTCCACGACGAGGAAAACGACATCGAGTACGCCCCGGACGAAGCGCTATTCTGCGTGCCCTCGGCCGCGGCAAGCACGGTGCCGGCCGATCCGGCGTTCAGCTTCCTCGGTGCCGCTGGCGACACCGTGTACATCCTGCCCCAGACCGAGGTTCCCGGATTGCTGTTCCTCGGTCTCGGCTCGGAGGAGATCGCTTCAGGCGACTTCCAGGGTGACGTGCTGAACCTGACGCTCGCCGCACTTGCCGGCCCCGGCGCCTTCTCCCTCTTCACCGTGGACGGCCTCGGCGTGCCGACGGTCTACTGGAACTCGGCGGACGGGCTGGGCGACACGTTCGCCTTCCCCACCGGTGGCCACGCCCATTTCAACTACGGTTTCACTGCGCCGGGAGACTATTCCGTCGGCCTGCAGGTCGCGGGCGTGCTGGCCGACGGCACGACGACCGTCAGCGACATCGCGACCTACCAGTTCAAGGTGGTGCCTGAGGCCTCGACCGTTGCCGCCGGGGCCATGCTCGCCGTAGGGGCGCTGGGCTTCATCCTGCGCCGCCGCCGCGCCTGAACCGCCTTCAACCGGGGGCGGGCGGAGGCGTTGAGGCCGCCCGCCCCCTTCTCACACCACATTCCATGAAAACCTGCTCTCTGCTGCTTGCTGCCGGGCTGCTGGCACCGGTCACGCCGACCCTGGCCGCGGTGATTTCGGACGGCCATCAGGACATCCGCTTCAACTACGCCGCCGCCACCGGCTGGAGCACGGCGGTTTACGACCATGACACCGACATCGCCCATCCGCCCGGCGACGTGGTCTTCGACGTCAGTTCTGGGGCTGAACTGACGCGACCTGCGGGCAGCCAGTGGGACTTCACCGGTGCGGCAGCCGGAGCCACGATCTGGGTGTTGCCGCAGGTGCAGGATACTTCCCTGCCCTGGCTGGGCACCTCCACGGAGCAGACCGCCGCGGGCGGTGCCGTGTTCGTGAGCAACAACATGAAGCTGACGCTCACGGGCTACTCCGGCCCGGGGGCGTTTTCTCTCTTCACGGTCAGCCCTTTCGGCGTGCCCACGGCGCTGATGGCCACGGCGGACGGCCTCTCCGACGCGGACGCGATCAACACCAAGGCCAACGCGCACGCCCACTACAACTGGGTCTTCACCGAGCCGGGCAACTACTCGCTCATCTTACAAGCTTCCGGCGCGCTGGTGCCCGCCCTCGGAGGCGGGCTGACGAGCAGCGATCCGTTCAGTGTAAACTTCACCGTCGTGCCCGAGCCGGGCGCGTATGCCGCCATCTTCGGACTGCTCGCGCTGGGCGCGGGGTGGCTGAAGCACCGGCGGCGGCGCGGATGATCGCCGGGCGTCGCAGTCCGTGATGAACTGGGGGCCGCCCTGTCCGGGGCGGCCCCTTGTGCTCGCATGAACCTGCCTTCGTTCCTCGTCCTCACGGCCCTCCTGCCGCCCTTCACCGCCCGCGCGGCGGTCGAAACCAACCGCGTCTTCCTCGTCACCGAGCACGTGGACCTGCGCGTGGACTACAACCCGGCGCGT
>JBJXFY010000390.1:0-3025 GCA_046155815.1 Limisphaerales bacterium
CCGCGCCGAGGCCGAGGGCTTTGCCGAGCACGAGGTCGCGCGGACGGACACCGAGGCTCAAGACCTGACGCAGCGTGCCCCGCTCGCGTTCGCCGGCCAGCGCGCCGAAGGTGAGCAGCACGACGAGCAGCGGCGCGAGCAGTTGCAATCCGGTGGCGGCGGTCAACTCGCCGAAGCGCCGCATGGCGGTGGCATCCTGCGCGGGCAGGAACGCGGCCTGATTCTGCCGGTGCGCTTCGAGGAAGACGGTGGTGCCGACGAAGGGTTCGAGTCCGCGGTCGAAGACGGCCAGCGGCGCGAGCGGCTTGAAGACATACACGCCGTAATGGCCGGCGGAGTGGGAGTTCTTCTCGCCCTGGTTGAGCCAGTTCTCCCGCTCCAGGGTCGCGGCGGCGGTGCGTTCGGCGCGGGCGCGTTGCACCTGCTGCCACGCGAGCAGCAGCGCGACCCCGAGCAACGCGAGGACCACGGCAGCGGCGATGCGGAAGCGCCCGTCGCGCCAGGCATCGAGGAATTCCTTGCGGGCAATGGCGAGAATCATGCGCGGAGATGTTTCAGGTAGAGCTTCTCCAAATCGACGTGCTTGATGTCGTTGGTGGCGTATTCGCCGGCCAGTTTGCCATCGAGCAGGATGCCGATGCGGGTGGCGTCCTCGCGGGCGCGGAACAAATCGTGCGTGGCCATGAGGATCGCAACGCCCTGCCCGGCGAGCTTGCGCAGGAGTTGCGAGAACTCGTGCGACGCGGCGGGGTCGAGGCCGGAGGTGGGTTCGTCGAGCAACAACGCCTTGGCCTCGGTGGCGAGCGCGAGGGCGATGCCGACTTTTTGGCGCATGCCTTTGGAGTAAGTGCCGACGCGGCGGTCGGCGGCTTCAGCGGGCAGGCCGGCTTTCTTCAGGAGCAAGAGCAGCTCGTCGCGCGTGTGTCGTCGCCCGCCGAGCGTGCTGAAGTAGTCGAGGTTCTCCACGCCGGTGAAGCGCGGGTAGAGCATGACCTGCTCAGGGATGTAAGCGATGTGCCGCCTCGCGGCGATGGGGTCGGCGGCGACGCTCGCGCCGTTGACGCGCGCCTCGCCGCCGTCGGGCGTGAGGAAGCCGAGGAGGAGATTGATGGTGGTGGTCTTGCCCGCGCCGTTGGGGCCGAGCAGCGCGAAGACTTCGCCCGGCTTGATGGCCAGGTCCAGTTCATTGACGGCGACGTGGCTGTTGAAGCGTTTGGTGAGTTTGCGCGTTTCGAGCATGGTAGGGGTGCATCAGGTCAGCCGCCGTTGCCCACCTTGCGAATCGAGTTCACGCCGCCGAATGGATTGGGCGCGGTCTCTGTGGCCTGTGGATCGGGTGTCCATTGGCCATCCACGACAAAGCAATACTCGTAGTCGCCGGGTGGCAACGCCAAGTCCTTCGCCCAGCGCCCTTGACCCAGAGCGATCATCGGCGTGGCGTTCGGCTGCCAGTCATTAAAAGAGCCGGCGATGGCAACCGACTCGGCGGTGGGAGAGACGAATTCAAAATGAATCCGCTTCGACTCGTGCTGGCCACCATTGTTTTTGTTTCTCCTGTTCACTTTCGTTTCGGATTTCATGCTTCGACCTTTCTTCATTAGTTTGTTCATACGGCGCGGAGGCGGGGCTTGGCCGGGCCAAGTTCGGACTGAATCTGCGGGTCGGCCTCGGCGGCCTTTTGCTTGAGCGCTTCGGCCGACCCAGTCTCCGAGGGCGTGTCAGGCGCCGGCACTTGCAGGAGGGAGAACAGGCTCAAAGGGCCGGCAAACGATTCTTTCCCCAACGGGTCGGCCATCCACTTGCCATCCACGACCACGGCATATTGATACGTGCCGGGCGGCAGCATCAGTTCCTTCGCCCACCGGCCTTGACCGAGCGCAATCATGGGCGAAACGGCGGGGTGCCAGTCGTTGAACGTGCCGACCAGGCACACCGACCCGGCGTCCGGGAAGGTGAATTCAAAACGCACCCGGTGCGACTTGGATGCCGCGCTGGTCGGAGCGACCGTCCCTTTCGTCTGGCTGGGCGCGGTGTTCACGGCTGAGGTTTCGGCTTTCGCTTCCACTTCAATTGGAATTCCAGTTCCTCGGCTGCTCCATCGCGTTCGTGCTCGATGCTGAAGATGGCCAGGGGCGGAACTGGAACGCGCTCGCCCGCGACCTGGATGGAAAACGGCTGAGCCGCTTCCAGTGCGTCGGCCAACCGGCGCAGCCGGGCGACGAACTCGGCCGCCGAGCAGACCTTCTCCACGTCTCGCTTGGGTTTTTTCTTCATGCACGTTGACCCGCGGCGGCACCGGACCATCGGCTGGCCGTCAGCGGATGCTGGCGGTGGCTCTTGAGCCGGAGTTGCTGCCGGGCTTTGCGCCGTTCGATTTGTTTCTTGAGGTTTTTGAAGACCTTGAGCCACGTCGCTTGCACCGTGTGGTCGCGGGCGTCGGCGTGGATGTCCGGGCCTGGCACGGCCAGATGCACCTGCGCGCGGAAGGCGGGCGCGTGGTCGCGCTGCTGTTCCAGCACCACCTCGGCGGCGCTCACAGGAATGAGGCTGTGCAGCCGTTCGAGTTGTTTCTCCAACCAACCGCGCAGGCTGGCATTGGCGTTGAGGCCGCGAATTCGGAATTGGATGTTCATAGGTGTGTTCTTGTTTTTGGTTTTGGTAAATCAAAGCGGAGAGAGGGACAAGGCGCGGTGCCCTGAGTCTGCCCACGACTCACAAAACGGCTGCCGCGCCTGCCAAGGGCGTCCCTCTCTCCTGGGCAAATTGGAAACCGGGCGAAACGCTTCATGCGACGGAGCCGAAGCCCTGGCGCGAGGCGGGCGTAATACCCCACGCCAGGCAGGTCTCGCCCGGAAATCATTCGCGCCGCCTCCCGCCGGTCAGCAATGGCAGCAAATGCCACAGGAAATATATCAGCGACGAGATGAACGCGGCCACATACGTCCAGGCGGCGGCGTTCAACACCTGGTTCACGGCGGCGGATTCGGGGCCGCGCTGGATGAAGCCCATGTTCGCCAGCACGAGT
>JBJXFY010000406.1:0-8213 GCA_046155815.1 Limisphaerales bacterium
GCCCGGCGCTCCGTGAAGCATCCGCCACGCGAGATACTCGCCGCGATAGACCTCGGCATTCTCAGAAATGACCTCCTGGTCCCAGACCTGCCGCGTGGCGAGGTACGCCTCGTCGGTGACGGGATCGAAATACTTGGTGCTGGTGAGATGGAAATGCGGCTGGCCGTCACGCTGGACGAGGGTCAGGTCAAGCGGCTGGGTGTTGACGTTGAACCTGTGTTTCCCGAGCTGGATGACGGCCGCGCCGTCCACGAACAGCTCCTGCCGGTCCTTCAACTGCCGCACCGCGTCCTGCTGGACGGACTTGAGCCGGCCCTGCAGGTCGTCGGCCTTCACCGAGTCACCCAGGGCGAGGAGCTGGTCAATGGTTTCGCGGACCTTCGCCGTCATCAGGTCCGACGCCATGTAGGTGTGGATTTCCTCGAGCGTCCTGAACCCGGCGAGGCGGTTCTGGATGACCTTCAGGATGCGCTCGGCGGCCGTGAGCAGCGCGCCGGCGCGCTTGTTGCGCTGCTCGACGAGCGCGATCTTCCGCTGCTCGAAGGCCTCGTAGAATTCCGTGCGCCGTTCCGCAAGCTGGACGGTGTATTCGTCGAATCCGGCGAAGGCTCCCTCCATCTCCTCGAGCTGGACGGTGAGCCGGTTGAGCAGCTCGTCGCACTTCCCCGGCGTGTCACACAGGTCGAGGTAGCTGGAGGCCGACTGGCCGAGGAGCTTGAGCTGCGCGCTGAACTGCGCGGCGCCCTCGGTGGCGACGAGTGACTGGAGATGCTTCTTCAGCGCCGCCTTGACCTGGTTCAGCACCGCATAGACCGCCGTGATGCCGTCAATGATGCGCGTGGTCTCCGTGGCGTCCTCGATCTTCAGGCCGTTGACGATCTCGATGAGCATCTCCAGCTCGCCGCCGCCGGCGGCCACGGCCTGCTCCAGCTTCCGGCCGTCGGCGACCTTCGTGACCTTGTCCACGGCGGCGAGGTGTCCGGCCGCCTGCCTGCGGTACGGCTCCAGCGCCTCGGGCTTGAGCAGGAACTTCACGCACGCGGCGGAAAGGTCGCCCAGCTGGGTGGTCACGGCCTTCTCCAAGGCCTCCACCGCGCCCAGATCCACGTAGCGGACCTCGCGGGCGGTGATGAGTTCGCCGCGGAGATGGCGCAGCGCGGCGAGGTTGTGGACGAAGTCCTCCAACCTGGACAGTCCGGCGCGGCGGATGGCCTGGAAGCGTTCCTCGCAGCGCTTCCCCGCCTCGGCCACTCGGCGCACGGCTTCCTGCTGGAGGCGACGGACCTTGTCGAACTCATCCACGGCCTTGTCCGCCACGTCGCGGACCTGCCGTAACGATTCATCCACCTGGAAGCCCTCCGCGTGGGCCAGCCACGGGTAGGCATCGAGGACGGCCCCGCAGCGCTTCACGAGGTCGGTGTAGAGCTCCGCGTAGGGGGCCTCCTTGCCGGCCAGCGTCAGGACTTCATTCAGCTCCGCAAGGCAGCGGACAACCTCCTTGTTGCCGACCTGGTACAGAAAGGCGTCCTTGCGGCCGGGCGGCTCGAAGCCGGGCTGGTGGAAGGGCGTCTGCCGAAGCTGCACGAGATGATGTTTCTGCGGCGCGGGCTCCGCGCGGAAGAGGAGGAGCTGGCCGTCGGGAAACAGCGCGAAGCCGTGGCAGGTGATCCGCTCCTCGACCTTCTGCGCGATCAGCCGGTAGGGCATCAGCACATATTCGCCCGAGGAGCGGGCGTAGAAGACATACAGTGAGTCCTCGCCGTTCGGGGCATGGATCACGCGCTCCAGCACCAGGCCGGTCTCCCGGCTCTCAAAGAGCTTCAGCTCGCCGGTGCCGAGGTAATATCCGTCGGGAACGATCAGCCCATGCTCCTCCGGCAGCCGCGCGCAGGACTGGCCAAGGGAATCCACGCGCACGGCGGACCGCTGCTTGCCGTTGAAGATGAAGCAGCGCGCGGCGGTTTCCTTGTAGGGCCGGATCCGGAGCAGGACGAGGTGGTCCAGGAGGGCGTAGGCGATCTCGGCATCGTCCACCTTCTGGTACTTGTCCTCGACGGGTTCGGAGTAGATGCCTTCGCCGGTGGCGGTGTTGTCCTCGACCTTGATGGTGAGGTCGCCGCCGATGGTCTCCACGAAGACGCGGTCGGCGATCGAGACGTGGGGGTGGTCACCATAGCGGTAGGATTCCCGGTCAGGCATCTGCCAGCGAAACTCATGCGTCGGCGGGTAGCCGATCTTCCGGTACTCCGCCTCGGCCCGGCCGTCCAGATAGCGCAGGCGTCCGTCGGCGAAGGCCCATTTGAAGACGGCAAAGTCACTCAGCGACGGGCTGGTGCCGAACTTCATGTAGAGATGTCCACCGACCACCGCGAACTTCCGGAAATAGGTCTTCTCGTAGACATGGTAAAGCCGCCGGAAATCGGCGAGGAACTGACGGTCCTGCAGCTCGTCCAGCGGCTCCTCCCTGAAGGTGCCGGCCGCGTCGTCGCGGCGGTAGAGGGCGAAGACGTCGCCCAGCCCGACCTCCTGTTTCAGGCCAAACTGGACGTTGAAGGCAAAGAGGAAACGGTCCGGCCCGAGCTGGACCATGTCGCGCGGGATGCAGTTGTGGGCGGTGACGATGCGGTCGGCGCGGAGCAGCTTGTAGTCAATGGCGCCGAAGACCTCCTGCCGGCGGACGTTGAGCCGGCCCATCCGCTCGCGCAGCGCGGCGGAACCCGCCTGCAGGCGCTGGCGGATGACCTCGTAGGTCGCGCTGCCGAGGGCCTGCGCGGCGGGCGGCGGTGGCGGAGGATTCTCGGTGGATTCAGCCATGAACCGGCGTGAGTTGGCAGGGGAAGCGATCCGGCTGCGGCTCAAAAGAGCACTCTAAATCGGGCGGCGCGGAAGTGCCGGTCGTTGGTGAAGGCCGTCGTGATCCCCAGCCGGCCCATCGCGGCGAAGGAGCCCTGGTCCACGATGCCAGCCTGGTCTGCCTCTCCGCGGACATATCCTTTCCAGGCCGTCATCCAGTCCGAATCATCCGGCCGAATCAAGGCACCCGCCCGCTCGAATTCAGGCCGCAATCCGTCAGTCTCCAACCGATCTGGCCTCCTCGCGTCCGCAGTGCCGCCCTCCAGCAAAATGCAGGTGGTCGTGAGCAAGACTTCATCGCCGTCGAGCAGGGTGGAGAACGCCGCCTCCGCATCCCGATGCCATGGATCCGCCTCATCCCAAAGAGCCAGCAGGCCCACCGTGTCCGGCAAAACACTCACGGCTGGTGTTCGTTGTGCCGGGCGGCCACGTCGTGTTGACCCGAGTTGAAGCGCCGCGAGAGAATCTCATCAATCCCCTTCATGTCAGCCGGTACCGGCTCGGCACGCGACCTGATGGTGGGTTGAAACTGGACCTCGGCCTGGTCGGGAAGATCAACGACGTCGAGCGGGCGAAAGACCCCGTGTTCGCAGATGGCGTGGTTCGTCTTCATGGATGCCTTGTAGCGTTGGGCGTCGTTGCCGCGAACTCTGTTCAGCTCTTCACCATCGTCTCCGCCTTCACATCTCCCATCCCTTTCTCGTTCACCAGCGCCAGCGCGGACCGGATGGCGGACTTCACGCCGTCATCCTTGGCCGAGGCGATGAGCTTGGCCAGCAGGGCGGCGAGGGTGAGGTTCTTCACGTCCTCGGACTTGAGGCCGAAGTCACTGACCCACCGGCGGACCTGGGCCTTGAAGTGCTCCGGGTCGCCGTTGAAGAACGTGGCCTTGATGTCGGAGAGGGTGGCGCTGTTCTGGACGAGTCGGTCCACGGCCTTCCCGGAGCCAACGGCCTTCACGACCTTCTCGAAGAAGTCGTTCTCGCCGCCGACGATCTCGATCTTCGCGTGACGCAGCGCCTCGCCGACGACGGAGGCGTTGGCCTGGGCGACGTCGCGCTGGACGGTGATGGCAGCGAGCTCGACGTCGCGTTCCTTCTGGAGCCGGAGCTTGAACTCCTCGTGCTCCCGGCCCGCCTCATGGAACAGCTTCATGGCCTCCGCCTTCTGGTGGATGGCCCTCGCCTCGGCGAGACCGCGCGCCTCAAGGCCGGCGGCGATCGCCAGCTCCTTGTCCTTGGTGCCCGCGGCTTCGGCCTGGGCCTGGCTCTCGGTGTTCTCGGCGAGCACGACGCCCTTGGCCTTGCTGACTTCCGCCTCGGCGAGGCCGACCTGCTTCAGGGCCGTGGCCTCCATCTGCCGCGCCTCCGCCCGCGCGACGGTGACCCTGGCCTCGGCGAGGCCCTTGGCGGCCTCGAGGGCGGCGACGCCCAGGGCCTCCTGCTCCGCGGCATGGCGGCGTTTTTCGGCGGCCTTGGCCTCGGCGTCGGCCGTGGTCTGGAGGCGCTCGGCGTCGCGGAGGGCGACGTCGCGCCCGGCTTCGGCGGCGAGCACGGCCCTGAGCTTGTCGGCCTCGGCGAGGTTGCGGGTGGCCTCCTTCTGCGCCTCGGAGGCGACGACCTTCTCAACCTGATCCTTCTTGGCGAGCATCTCGGCCTCGATGAGGGTGACCTCTCGGACGCGCTCGGCGGTCATGCGGGCCTCGATGTTGCGCTTCTCCTCCTCCTGCTGGACGACGGCCTTCTGCTCGGCGACGACGGTGGCGCGCTTGCGTTCCACCTCGACGGCGACCTCGGCGATCTTGGTCTCCTTGTCCATCTCGGCGAGGGACACGGAGCGCTCGCGGCGGACGCGGGCCTCCTCGCCCTCCTGGGTGGCCTCCTGCTCGAGGCGCTGCTTTTCCTTCCGGACCGTGAACTCCCGTTCCTGCACGGCGCGGTTCATGTCCTCGGTGCGGAGGCGGATGGACTCCTCGGCCTCGAGGCGCTTGCCCTCGACCTCCTGGCGGCGGGCCTCGATGACCTTGCGCGCCTCGGCTTCCTCGTTGGCCTTGACCTCGAGGATGGCGCGCTGCTGGCGGGCGGTGTCCTCCTCGTTGCGGCGCTTCTGCTCGCGCTTGGCGATGTCGGCGTCGGCGTTCTCCTTCTCGACGTGGACCTGGGCGCGCTGGGAGAACTCATTGGCCAGCACGCGCTCGCGCTGGGTGATCTCGGTGATCTTCTTGATGCCCTCGGCGTCGAGGACGTTGCTGGGGTCGTGCTGTTCGAGGGGGGTCTGCTCGAGGTAGTCAATCGCCACGTCCTGCAGGAAGAAGCCATCGAGGTCCTTGCCGATGGTGCCCTGGATCTGGTCGCGGAACTTGGTGCGCTCGGTGAACAGCTCGTGGAACTCCATCTGCTTGCCGGCCGTCTTGAGCGCCTCGGAGAACTTCGCCTCGAACAGCTCGCGGAGCTGCGCCAGGTCCGACACGCGCTCGGGCGTGAGCATCTGGGAGACCTTGCGCACGCTCTCCTCGGTGGCCTCGACGCGGATGTAGAACGCCACGACGATGTCGGCGCGGATGTTGTCCTTGCAGACGAGGCCGTCCTTCCCCTTGCGGGCGATCTCGAGCTTCTTCACCGAGATGTCCACGACGTGGAACGTCTGGAGCACGGGGAACTGGGTCATCCAATCGAAGGACACCTTCACGCCGCCCCAGCCGGTCTTCACGCCGGCGCGGCCGGGCTGGATCTTGCGGACGCAGAAGAGCGCGGTGAGCACGGCCGCCACGAGCAGGCCGAGCACGATGACCGCGATGATGGCGACGTAGGCGTAGTTCACGGAGATGGGGGCGGGGGTTGCGCTTTGGGCTCGCCGAACGGTGCGCAATCACGGCTCCCGCACGCACCCTCCGGCGATGTGAAATCAACTAGCAACGGGCAGCCGCCGCGGCGAGCGGAAAAGCTGTGCCAGCCCCGCGCGGCCCGGCCTCCCGCCCAATGCAGCCGGCAACGGGCCGGCCCCGCCCCGTCCCCGGCCCTGAATCTTCGGCCCCCCGATTCCCCGCCCAACTTGGTGGCCTTCACCGTCTGTTCCGATCAGGAGCGGCCGACACCGGAGACTCCCCGGCACGAATCTCGATGCGGCCAGGCAGGGCCGGGCAATGCCCGGAGCCCCCGGCGGGCGAGTCGAGCCCCGGCCGGTTCCCGCGTTCCTTGACGCGTTTTGCCGCGCGCCCCTAGCGTGGCGGCTCATGCGTTCCTCGTCGTCCCGCTGGTGGTGGCTGGCGCTGGCCCTGGTGCTGGTGTCACGCCCATCGCCGGCACCCCTGATCTACAAGCCCGGCGAGGGCTGGACCTACGAGTCCGTGGGCGGCGGCAAGTGGCAGCGCACGAGGGCCAAGGACCAGTTCGAGGTGGCCCAGGAAGCGTTTGACGCCGGCAACTACGGCCTCGCCCGCAAGGCCGCGCGCCGCGTGGTGAAGGTCTGGCCGCTCTCCGACTACGCGCCGCGCGCCCAGTACCTCGTGGCCCGCTCCGAGGAGGAACGCGGCGACCTGCGCCGCGCCTTCCGCGAGTACGAGCGCCTGGTCGAGCGCTTCCCGAAGACGGCCAGCTACGAGGAGACCCTCGAGCGCCAGAAGGCCATCGGCGACAGCTTCCTCGCCGGGAAATGGTACAAGCTCTGGGGTTTCCTCCCGTGGTTCCCCACCACCGACAAGGCGGTGGAAATCTACTCGAGCGTCGTCCGCGCCGGCCCCTACAGCCCGGTCGCGCCGACCGCGCAGATGCAGATCGGCTCCGCGCACGAAAAGCAGCGGGACTACCTGCTCGCCGTCCGCGCCTACGAACGCGCGGCGGACCGCTACAGCGACCAACCCGCCGTCGTGGCGGACGCGTTCTATCGCGCGGGCATGGCCTGGCGCGAACAGGCCCGCGAGGCGGACTACGACCAGAGCGCCGCCGGGAAGGCCATCGCGGCCTTCGGCGACTTCGCCACGCTCTTCCCCGAGGATCCGCGCATCCCCGAGACGCAGGGCTACATCACCGAGCTTTACCGCACGCAGGCCGAGGGCAGCTACCGGATTGCCCGCTATTACGAGAAGCGCGGCCGCGATGACGGCGCGGTCATCTATTACAGCGACGTGGCCGACATCTACTCGCGCCAGATCAAGGAGCCCGAGGCCCCGCTTGCCGTCGAGGCCCGCCAGCGCATCGCCGACATCCGCGGCGAGCAGGCGCGCGAATCGGACGCCCGGCGCGCCGCGGACCTGGCCCCGCAAGGCACGCCGCCGCCCGATCCGCAGCCGCTCGAACCGCCCGACCCCGGCACCCGGTGAAGCCCCTCCCCCGTCCCGTCCGCCTCGTACTGGCGCTCCTCCCCCTGTTCGCAGGCTGCGCCGGTTACCGGCTCGGACCCACCGGCGGCCAGGTGGCCGGCGCGCGCTCCGTGTCCGTCGCGCCGTTCGCCAACGAGACGATCGAGCCGCGCCTGAGCGACGCGGTGACCGGCGCGCTGCGCGCCTCGCTCCAGCAGGACGGCACCTTCCAGCTTGCCACCCGCGACGGGGCCGACGTCGAGGTGCGCGGCCGGATCACGCGCTACGTCCGGGACAGCGTCAGCGTCCAGCCCGGCGACGTGATCACGCCCACGGACTACCGGATCCGCATCTACGCCCACGTCACCGCGACGGAGGCCGGCAGCGGTCGGAGGCTGCTCGACCGCGAGGTGCGCGGCTACACCACGATCCGCATCGGCAGCGATCAGGCGATGGCCGAGGAGCAGGCCCTGCCGAACCTCGCCGCGAACCTCGCGCGCAACGTCACCTCGCTGCTCGTGGACGGTGAATTCTAAGTCCTCCCCGCCCGGCGGTCGGCGACTGTCGCGACGCACCGCGCTTGCGCTGGCTGCGGGCGGAGCCCTCACGCTGGCCACCCGCGCGGGCGACTGGCCGCAATGGCGCGGCCCGCGGCGCGACGGCCACGCCGCACCCGATGAACCGCTTCCCGACCGCCTCCCCGACGACTGGCCGCCCGTTTGGACCCGGCCGGCCGGCGGCGGCTTCGCCAGCCCCGTGATCGCCGGGGACCGCGTGTACTTCGCCGACGAACAGGCCGGCGAAGAGGCGCTGCACTGCCTCGACCTCGCCTCCGGCCGGCCGGTCTGGTCACGGGCCTACGCCCCGTCCTTTGCCGACGAGTTTGGTTCCGGCCCGCGCTGCACGCCGGTCGTGGGCGATGAGGCCGTGATCGTGCAGTCTTGCCGGGGTGAACTGCGCGTGCTGGACCGCGCCACGGGCGAAGTTCGCTGGGGCCGGAGCTTCGAGCGGGACTACCAGGTCGCCTTCGTCGGCGGCGCGGATTCGTCCGACGCCGCCGCCC
>JBJXFY010000416.1:0-8396 GCA_046155815.1 Limisphaerales bacterium
GGCGCGGCGAGTTCAAGAACTCGACGCCGGAGAAGCCGGTGATTGACGTGTCGCGCTGGGAACGCGCCATGAACGGCCAGGCCATCCGCATCCTGCACTCGATCAACCAGGGCGAGTACGGCGGCGAGACGCTGCTCTACTGGGACGACGAGAAGAAAAGCCTCGCCTACCTCTACGTGACCACCGCCGGTTTCCAGACCGCCGGCACGATGACCTTCGCCGACGGGAAGTTCACCAGCGTCGAGAAGGTGAAGGGCGCGGCGGAAGGCGTCACGGAGGTCAAGGCCATCGGCGAGGTCCGAGCGGACGGGACGCTGGTCAACAAGTCTGAGTATTTTCGTGACGGCAAATGGGAGCCCGGCCACGAGGTCACCTACCGCGAAGACCCGAAGGCCGAGGTGGTCTTCAGGTAGGCGGAGACCGGCATGATCGGTCGGGGCCGGTCTGCGCCCGGCCTGCCGGGAGACTGTGGCTCTCCGCCGCGTGCCCCGGAGATCAGCCGCGCAGCAGCCCTTGCTGGCGGAGCATGGCCTCCATCGCGCGGTCCATCAGGATTTCCGCGAGCGGCTGCGTGACGGCGTCAAGCGCCTGCACGGCCGCCTTGAGGCGCGTGGTGTCGCCGATCTGCGAGGCGCCGTTCTCGGTGGCGAGCGCGGCCTCGGCGTCGCGGAGGGCTGCTTCCACGGGTGCGCGCTGCTCGGGCCCGAGCGCATCCGCCAGGTCCGCGAGCGCCTTCCGGGTGGCGTCCACGACCTCGGTTGCCCGCAGCTTCGCCTCGATCCACTGCCGCGACTTCAGGTCGTCCCAGGCGTGCTCGACGGATTCCTCGACCATCCGCTGCACGGCCGCGTCGTCCACGTCCACGGCGGACTTCATCTCCACGACCCGCTCGCGGCCGGTGCGGGTGTCGCGGGCGAGGACGTGCAGCACGCCGTTGGCGTCGAGCTCGAACTGCACGCCCACGCGCGGAACGCCCTTGGGCGCGGGCTCGAACTCCAGCGTGAAGCGCCCCAGAGGCCAGTTGTCCCGCGCCCGTTCACGCTCGCCTTGAAGGACATGGATCAGCATCTCGCGCTGGCCGTCCACCGCCGTCGTGAACATCTCGCCGGCCTTCACCGGAATGGTGGTGTTGCGCGGGATGATCACGTTCATCAACCCACCAAACGTCTCGAGGCCGAGCGAGAGCGGCGTTACGTCCAGGAGCAGCACCTCCCGGAAGCCGCCCGCGAGAATCGCGGCCTGGACGGCCGCACCGAGCGCCACGGCCTCGTCGGGGTTCACCGAGGTGTTCAGCTCCGGCCCGGCGGCGCGGTGATGCTCCGTGCCGAGGCGCACGTCGCCGCGCGTCTCCTCGAAGTCCGAGCAGCCGAACCATTCCGCCACCAGCCGCCGCACCAGCGGCATCCGCGTCTGCCCGCCGACGAGAATCACCTGGTCGAGATCCTGCGCCTCAAGCCTCGCGTCGGCGAGCGCGCGGACGCAGTGCCCGCGAGTGCGCTCGACCAGGTCGCGCGTCCTCCGCTCGAGTTCGTCGCGCGTGAGCCGGCAGGAGAAGCTGAAGTCCGGCGTGAGGAACGGAAGCGTGACTTCGACCTCGGTCTCCGTGCTGAGGCGGATTTTGGCGTCCTCCGCCGCCTCGCGAAGTCGCGCGAGGGCGGAGAGAGCCGCCGGCAACCTGTCGGCGAGTTCGGCGTTGCGCCCGGCCACTGCCGGCAAGCTGCCGTCAGCGCGTGGCAGGTCAGGCCCGCCCGCCGCCTTCACCCGTTCGACGAGGAATTCCGTCACCCGCCGGTCGAGGTCGTCGCCGCCGAGCCGCGTGTCGCCGTGCGTGGCGAGCACCTGGAAGACGCCCTCGTTCAGCTCGAGGATCGAGAGGTCGAACGTGCCGCCGCCGAGATCGTACACGGCGATCTTTGCGCGGTCGCGCAGGCGGTTCAGGCCATAGGCCAGTGCGGCGGCGGTCGGCTCGTTGATGATGCGCTCGACGGCGAAGCCGGCCAGCTCGCCGGCCCGGATCGTGGCCTGGCGCTGGGCGTCATTGAAATACGCCGGCACGGTGATGACGGCGCGGGTCACGGGTTCTCCCAGCGCGGCCTCCGCATCGGACTTCAGCTTCGTCAGCACGGCCGCGGAGATGTCCTCGGGACGCCAGTCACGGCCGTGCAGCGGGATCGTCAGCGGCGCCGCGCCGTCGCCGGCCAGCGGATACGCCACGTCGCGCGCGGCGGCGGGCACGTCCGCGCCGCGACGGCCGATGAAGCGCTTCACCGATGAGACCGTTTCCGCCGGCCGGAGCACGCGCTGGCGGCGGGCCGGCTCGCCGACGGCGACGGTGCCGTCGGCCGCGACGTGGACGACGGAGGGCGTGAGCCGCCGGCCCTCCGCATCCGCCAGCACGCCGGGGAGGCCGGCGTCCACCACCGCGACGAGCGAGTTGGTGGTGCCGAGGTCAATGCCGACGATGCGGGACATGAGGCGGCGAAGGTGGTCGGACCAGACCGGGCGGCAAGCGGGCGGCAATCCGCTCAGCCACCTTGTCCGGCGGTCCGCACGCAATCCTCCCGCTGCGCCGGGCTCAGCGCCTCAGCCCGGTAGAAGCGGTTGTAGAACTCCGCATCCACGTGGATGACCTGATGGGCAAGGCCGGTGCGGAAGGGCGGCACCTGTGACGGGAATCGGCCGTAGCGGCCCCAGACGTAGTCGCAGTACGCCACCGTCGCAGCCACCGCGCGCTCGCTCACGCGCGCAATGCCGCTGCGCACGGCGTCACGTTCGCGCCAGGCCGTCACGCCGTCCGGGTCGGTGAAGGCCCCGCGCGGCCCGTGCTTGCGGTCGAGCAGGGCCTGCACCGCGTCGCGCATCGTGGCAAAGTTCGGCGGGCAGAGCGCGGCGAGCAGCGTCTCCCCGCCGGCGACCAGCGCGTGGGCGAGCGGCACGGGCACGTCCTTGCCGAGCAGTCGCAGGCCGAGCTTCACCAGCGCGTTCGCCCCGAGGTATTCGCCGGCGGACAGGGTGCGCGACGCGAAGCCCAGCGCCTCCGTCCAGGCGTAGTCGTGGTTCGCGAAGTGGCACCAGCCGCCCAGCCCGAGCGCCTGCGTCATGAGACCGAGGTTCTGCAGCACCATGCCGGCCTCGAGGTTCACGAAGTCCGTCACGAACTGCTCGACCTGCCGGATCGTGACGACCTTGCCGTGGCGCGGGTCGTCGTCGAGGTGGCCCCCGCGGCTGCGCGCGAAGTTCGCCAGTCCGGCGGGGCGGAAGTTTGCGCGCTCGTCGAGGATCATCACGCCGGTGTCCTCGTTCAGCACCTCGAGCAGGCCGTTCACGTACATCGGCGTGAGGTCCGACACGGGCAGGAAGATCGTGCCGCCCGGCGCGGGCAGGCCCCACCGGTTCAGGTTGAGGTTGGTGATCGGCGCGACCGGCGGATGCACCCGGTCGGGCCGGATGTGGACCCGCAGCCTGCGCCACGCGGCGGTGAAGTCGCCGGCGCGGTTCAGCGCCATCACCTCGCGCTGGGCCTCCGCGGAAAGCTCCTGCGGCCGGCGCGCGTGCCAGACGCCGGCGTCGTTGATCACGAACAGCGCCACGCTCTGCAGCGCGTCACCGCTGGCCACCGTGCGCGCGACTGCGCCGGCCATGATGCCGCCGCCGTGGCCGGGCGCGAAGCAGAGGTCCAGCAGCGCCGGCCCGGTGATCCCGGCCGCGGCGAAGACCAGCGCCGCCTCCTCGTCCTCCGTCAGCGGTGCGGGCGCGTGGCGGCTGCGGTAGGCGAGGGGTCCGCCGGGAATCTCCATGCCGAGGCCGAAGCGCCGCGATCGGCGTTCGCGGAGGGCGTCGAGCAGCGGGTAGCCGGCGAGACTGGGGTTCATCGTTCAGGGAGGCTGCCGGGAAAGTGCGGCCGGCGCGAGCCGGGGCGCGGGAGGCGTTCAGGGCCGATCGGCGCCCGGGGATGTCGCGGCGGTGGTGCGGCCGCTCCAACGCGCCGGAACACTCGGAGAGCAACTCCAAGCCATTGTTAGACGTAAATTTGACATCGCTTAGACAAGTGCAATTAGTCCCGGTGTTGCTGATAAACACTGCCAGCACGCACAACATCAATTGAATCGCACATGAAGAAGCTCACTGTCTCCATCGCCGCCCTCGCCGCCGGCCTCTCCGTCTGGGTCGCCCAAGCCGAGGACAAGAAGTCCAAGGACATCGTGGCCACGGCTGTCGAGGCCGGGTCGTTCAAGACCCTGGTGGCCGCCGTGAAGGCCGCCGACCTCGTGGCCACCCTCCAGAGCCCCGGGCCGTTCACCGTATTCGCGCCGACCGACGAGGCGTTTGCCAAGCTGCCGGCGGGAACCGTGGAGAACCTGCTCAAGCCGGAGAACAAGGCCAAGCTCCAGGCAGTCCTGAAGTACCATGTGGTTTCGGGCAAGGTGCTCGCGGCTGATGTGAAGCCCGGCCAAGTCGCCACCGTGCAGGGCGGAAAGCTCACCATCGCCGTGAAGGATGGCAAGGTCATGGTGGACAGCGCGACGGTGATCAAGACCGACGTGATGGCCAGCAATGGCGTCATCCACGTCATTGACACCGTGGTGCTGCCCAAGGAGTAGTCATCCGACCCCTCATTCAGGGCGCCCGCTCTCCGGGCGCCTTTTTGTTTCCCGCTCCGCCCGCAATTCGGGCGGAAATCCGAACCGTCTCAGAAACTCGCCCTTCGGCGCGGTGATCCGCACCAGCCGCCGCGTGAAGGGACACAGGTAGGCCAGCTCCAAGGCACGCAGCCCGAGGCCCTCGCGCGCCGGCTGGCCGTACAGCTGGTCGCCCACGATGGGAAGGCCCTCGGCCGCAAGATGCACGCGGATCTGGTGCGTGCGGCCGGTGAGCGGGCGGGCCTCGACGAGCACGGCGCCGGGCCGCTGCGCCAGCACACGGAAGGACGTCTCCGCCTCCTTGCCCCGCGCATCCACCCGCATCCGGGTCACGTCGGCGGGATCCTTCTCAAGGCTCAGGCGGCAGGTCCATTCCTCCGCCGTAGGCCGGCCGGCCACCACCGCGAGGTAGCGCTTCGCCATGTCGCGCGATTCAAACAGCGCGCCAAGGCTCTCGACCGCGCCGGGGCTCTTGCCGAAGAGCAGGACGCCGCTCGTGTCCGCATCAAGCCGGTGGACGTACCGGAGGAAGCGGAGGCGCCGCGCGCGCGCCCAGAAGTCGCCCGCGCCGATGGAGGACTGGAGGGCGGCCTGGAGGTTGCGGCCGGTGCGCTGCCAGGTGAAGGGCACGAGCATCCAGCCCGGTGGCTTGTCGAGCGCGAGCGCGGCGCGGTCCTCGTGCAGGATGTCCAGCCGCACGCGGTCGCGGCCTCGGCCAAGCTCGATGTAGGGCGGCGGGGGCATGAACGCCGGGCGAGGATGCGGCGAAGGCCGTCCGTTGCGCCAGCGCCGCCGCGGGCTCCGGTTTGACCCGTCAGGCTGCGTCCGCTACGCACTTCGGCCCATGACCGCCCCTGCCGCACCCTTCACCGGCCTCGTCGAGTTCGCCCCCGGCTTCGCGCCGCGGCCGCAGATCCGGCACGTCCTCCTCGACTTCGACGGCACGCTCTCCCTCATCCGTGAGGGCTGGCCGCAGGTGATGGTGCCGATGTTTGCGGAGGCGCTGCCGCCGCGGCCCGGCGAGTCCGCTGCCGACCGCGAGCGCCTCGCCTTCGAGGATATCATGCGCCTCAACGGCAAGCAGACCATCTACCAGATGATCCAGCTCGCCGACCGCATCCGCGAGCGCGGCGGCACGCCCGGCGCGCCGCTGGACTACAAGCACGAGTACCTGCGCCGCCTCAACCTCCGCATCGCCGCCCGCGTCGAGGGCCTGCGCGCCGGCACCACCCCGCCCGACGCCCTGCTCGTGCTCGGAACGCGCCGCCTGCTCGACCTCCTCGCCGCGCGCGGCCTCACGCTCTACCTCGCCAGCGGCACGGACGAGCTCTACGTGAAGCAGGAGGCCGAGCTGCTCGGGCTCACGCCGTTCTTCGGCCCGCGCATCTACGGTGCGCAGGACAACTACCAGAGCTTCTCCAAGAAGATGGTCATCGAGCGCATCCTCGCGGAGAACCGCATCCCGGGGGAGAACCTGCTCGCCATCGGCGATGGCTACGTGGAGATCGAGAACACCAAGCAGGCCGGCGGCCTCGCCGTCGCCGTGGCCAGCGACGAGGCGAACAACGGTTCCGGCCGCATGGACGAATGGAAGCGCCAGCGCCTGCTCGGCGTGGGCGCGGACGTGGTGGTGCCGGACTACCGCGACGCCGAGGCGCTCGTCGCGGCCGTGCTGGGTTGAACCGCCGTGGCAGCGATGCCCCGTCGCCGCAAGGTGTCCGCGGCGCCCCGCCGCGTGACACTTGGGAAGAGGTTTCCGCAGCTTGGGAGAGGGCGAAGGACAGCACCCCAGCCACTGGGGTGGAAAGACGCCCTGCACCGGAGCGCGGGTTTCAAGCCTGCTTCAACGACCCGGTCCCGCATACGCGGGAGACTCCCGGCCCGCCCCGGCGCTAACAACCCTCATGGGCGCGGCCGCACATGGGTGGGCGTTACCGGCTCATCTGGTCTGGGTGGCTCCGCATTCTTCTTCTGAGGCTGAACCTTCCGGAGTTCATAGCGGGGCAGCCCTCTGTCTTCCGCAGCCTCAAAGCTTTTCGGCGTCTCTTCGTTACTATCACCCAGCGCGACCAGGGTCAGCGTCCCATCCTCAATCTTGTAGAGGGCGACGACCACTTTGCCAACGCTGCTTTCCTGTCCTGGCGCACAATCCTTGATCGTGGCGTGGAGCTGCACCGGGTCTCTTCCTGCCGGCAGTGCCAATGTCGTCTTGAACCAAAAGTCCTTGTCCCGGTGAAAGAGGAGTGAATCGCCGGTGACAGTGATGGTGATGCTGCCATCCTTCTCCTGGCCCACCATGACCCCCTCCCATATTCCTTGGAGAGGCTGCAGTTCTGCGGTGACGGGTTGATTTGCTGCGCCTTTGGCCCTGGCGGTGGGCTGTTCGCCTGCGTGAGCGATGGAAGAGGCGACGATGCAAACTGTGGTGATGACCTGTCGAAATCGTTTCACGGGTTCAAATGTCAGACGGCTGGCTGCGTAGGTTGTCAGGAATTTGTGAGGAGATTGTAAATTGTCCGTTCATAGCAGTGCGCGAGGAAACGCCTAACGACCCAAGCTCAGCGACCCGGCCGGCGGGACACCACAATTGCATCAGGAGCGCGATGGCCGGGTTCGATGAGGTGCCCGGCTGGGCGGTATGTGTATCATGTCATCGTCCTCCAACAAACATCGGCTTCGGAATAAAGAGCCGATGGCCACTTCCCTCAATGAACGTGACGCCGTCTGGCGACCATTCAACCTTCGAATTCCGGATATGCGCCTCGCGATTTGTGTATCCTGGATGAAAGGAATACCGAATCGAATGACCATAAGCGGGAGCGGAAGTGCCGCGACCCACGAAGATCTCGTAAGTTGGTTGCCAAGGTAGAATGAAGTAATCCATGCCCTTTTCGACAACGGACAAGCTGTAAGGATCGTATGAATGATACTGAACGTTTGTAGCTTGGGGCCACTGCGCCACGACACGGTGCGAAGGACGGGTGAGAAAGAATGTGATGACTATGCCGGCAAGCAACGAAGTGCCGACCCAAGCCACAGCAACCGAAACTATCTTCAACTTGTGATTCATGATGCGCGTGCAGTGCCGCCTAGCATTATGATTAAACCGCAGGTTGCGGTGTTATTATCGGTGGTTGGGTAACACGCCACGTTTCAGGTGTCGAGTTCGGTTCCATCCTTCGCCCGCCAGTGCAGCATGAGTTCCAGGCCGGCGCGGTTGGGGTAGGAGCGCGGCACCCAGCCCTTCAGCAGCTCGAGGTGCGGCAGGAAGCGCTCCATCAGCTCCGCCTGCGTGCAGCCGAAGGGCGGCCCCTCCTCGTCGCGGATCATGTAGTGGACGGCCAGGAAGCGCCCGCCGGGCCGCAGCCACCGCCGCAGCGCCGCCACGTACAGCTCCCGCTCCGCCGGCTGGATCGCGCAGAAGAGCGTGTGCTCGAACACAAGGTCGAACGCCGCCGGCGGCTCGTCGCGCAGGAAGTCGCCCCGCCGGAATTCTGCCCGCAGGCCGGCCGCCCGCGTGCGCTCCGTGGCCAGCCGGACGGCGGAGGGCGCCACGTCCAGTCCGGTGACCAGGAAGCCCGCGGCGGCGAGGGCGAGGGCGTCGTGCCCGGTGCCGCAGCCCGGCACGAGCACCGTGCCGCGCGGCAGGTCCGGGTGCGCGGCCAGGAAGTCCACGAGGCCGGGCGAGGGCTCCCCCTTTTCCCACGGCATGTCGCCGGTGGCGTAGCGGGCTTCCCAGTCGGTCGGCGGGTTCAT
>JBJXFY010000434.1:0-18250 GCA_046155815.1 Limisphaerales bacterium
TCCGCGAGCCCGCGGGCCGCGCGCGCCCCCGCCCAGCCCAGCGCCGCGTACCGCAGCGCCAGCGCGAGGACCACCACTGCCGGCCCACCGTACACCGCGCCGAGGCCGGGGCGGTTCAGCAGGTGGATCAACGCCAGCCCGAGGAACACGCCCGGCAGGAAGAATGGGAGCCACGTCGCCGCCGGCCACCGCCAGCGCGACAGGAAGATGCCCGCCGCGGTCACCAGCACCGCGCCCGCCCCCGCCGTCAGCAGTGACCGCGCCGCCGCCCCCTGTCCGGCCGCCCACGCGCCGGGCAGTTCCGTCCACGTCCGCGGCGCGGCCAGCATGCCACCCAGCGGCACGCCCACCGACAGCGCCACCAGCACGAGCAGCACGGCCCACGCCGTCCCGTGCATTCCGCGGCCGAGCTGCGCCCGCAACGCGCCGCGGCCGGCCGCGCCCCGGCCAAACGGCAACGCCACCGGCCCTCGCGAAAGCCACGCCAGCAGCAGCGCCGGCCCGAGCATCAGGGGCCAGCCCTGCGCCAGCGCGCCGGCCGTGTCGAACGTGGTGTTGAAGCGCACCCAGATTTCCGCCGCGTACACCTTCGCCTGGAACAGCGCCGGCACGGCGAACTGCCCGAGCGCCAGCACGAAGGTCACCGCCGCCGCCGGGCCGAGCGCCGGGCGCACGCGCGGCCACAGCACGCCGCGCACGAGCGCCATTCCCCGCACGGCCGGGTCGGCCTCAAGCTGCGCGGCGTCGAGGCGGTCCAGCGCGCCGAGCGTGAAGAGGAACGGCACCGGCCACAGCAGCAGCGCCGTCACCCACGCCGTCGCCATGAAGGGCAGCACCGGTTCCCAGCCCGGTGCGAGCCGCAGCCGCCACGCGCCGGCAAAGCCCAGCCACTCCATCCACGTCGCCGCCGCGAGGAAAGGCGGCATGGCCAGCGCCAGCACGGCCGCCACGAGGGCGAAACGCCGCCGCCGGCGGGTGGACGCCGCCGCTGCCAGGGCCGCCAGGGCGCCGCCTGTGTTCGCGACCAGCGTCGCCGCCGCCGCCACGGCCAGCGAATGCAGGAGCAGCGGCACGTTCACGCGGCGCAACCGTGGCGGCGACGCCCCGTCGCCGAAGGTGTCCGCGGCGCCCCGCCGCGGGAGACGAACCGCGCCGGGCCGGAGGCCGGCGCTCCGGGCTGCGGTGGCGTGGCGTTTCGGGCGCGCTTCACCGGACAAACACCTCCTTCAGCCACGTCGTGTTGGTCTCCAGGCCGGAGAGCATCGCGCTCCACGTCGCCTCGGGGAGCTGTTCCGCTGGCGTTGGCGCGTCGGCCGACGACAGCGCGCCCGCCGCCTCGAGGCGTTCCGCGACCGCCGGTGAGGCGAGCCAGTCGCGCAGCTTCTCCGCCGCTTCACGCCGTGGCGCCCGGCGCACGAGCGCCAGCGTGTTCGGGATCGCCAGCCCCTCCGCCGGCGCCAACGGCACGGCCATCACGGGCAGGCCGTTCCTCTGGCCGACGGCGACCACATCGTCGTCGTCCGTCAGCCCGACCCAGGCCTGGCCCGAGCCGACCATCTTCACGACGACCGAGTTGCCATCGAGGAGCCACGGCCGGTTCGCGGCCAGCGCGCGGCACCAGTCCTCCCACGCGGGCGCGCCCCAGCGCTCGCGCAGCGCGAGGAAATGGGTCGCCGTCGTGCCGAACACCGGCCACGCCAAGGCCACGCGGCCGCGGAGCGCGGCGTTGGTCAGCGCGGCCAGCGTGAGCGGCGACGGCAGCCCGGCGAGGTGGTTCGTGTTCACCACCAGCACGCGCTCGCGCCGGCCGAAGGACGTGAACGCCGGCTTCAGCACGCCGCGCGCGACAAGCTGCCGCGTGCGGAACTCCTCGTTGCTCCACCAGAGGTCCGCGCGCGGGTTCGCGGCCTCGGCGATCAGGCGGTTCGCCAGCCCGACGGTTTTCGTGGCCTCGCTGTCGAGCAGGGCGCGGACGTGTTGGCCCGTCTCGCGCTCGAACTCCTTGAACAGCGGCTCGGCGAAGACCTGGTCCTGGGCGCAGTAGATGGTCACTGCGCGGGGACTTTCAGGTTTAAGCCAATTGAACGCTGCCAGCACGGCCACACCCAACAGGGCAATGACGGGGATGCTCCATTGCAGCAGCCACATGGCGGTTTCCGACCGGGCAAAGTAATCCCGCGGCCACCAGCACTTCGCCTGGTCGTCGGATTCCGGCTTCATCGCATTCTCGGACTCATCATCAGGAGCAGTGACCCAAGCGACGCTTCATACTGCCGCCGATTCGTTCACCTGCCAGCATCCTGCACCCAGCATCGAGGAGGAGGACGAGGACGAGCAGGAGCACGAGCGGGCCGGTTCGTTGACTCGTCGCGCTTTCACGCCGCCCTCCGGTGATAAAACCACCACTCGAACAGCAGCACCGCCAGCGCCACCGCCGCGAACCACCGCCACAGCTCCGCGTTCGCCTTCACCGGCGCGGCGGCCTGCGTGCCGCCGAAGCGCCCCACCGGCAGCGTGTCCCGCGGCGCAGTGGCCGTCTCCGCCGCGTCGAGCGCGTGGACGGCGTACACGGCCGAATTGGTGCCGGCCCGCACGGTGTACAGACCGGCCCGCGCCGTGTCGCCGAACACGAGTTCCGCCGCGCCCGCATCCGCCGTGAGCGTGCGCGTGCCGCCGCCGGGCAGCGTGAGCTCCACGGTGCCGCCGGCCGCCGGCGCGGCGATCCGCAGCGGGTCGCCCGCGCGCACCTGCAGCCGCTCGCCGCGCACGACGGCGGGGTTCAGCCACTCGACGGCGTTGGCGATGAAGAGCGGGAAGGACACACGCAGCGGCCAGGTGCTTTGCAGCAGGTCAAACGCCACCCATGCCACGCGCCGGCCGCCCAGCTCGCCGGCCAGCAGCAGCGGCGCCTGCGGCGAATCCACCAGCGACAGCGCCCACGACGGCGGCTTCACCGCGACGGCCTCGGCCACCTGCACGTTGTCGAAGCCCACGAAGCGCAGGAGCGGATGATTCCCGCGCCAGTCCACGATGGGCGGCCCCTCGAGCCGGCCGGTGACTTCAAACCAGTTCGTCGGCGCGACGCGGAAGGCGAGCGTGTTGACGTCGGGCCAGGCCAGCGGCGGCACGTCATCGAACACCACGAAGTCCAGGCCCGCCGCGTCGCCCGTGAAGGCCGGCGCCACCGTGAGTTCCACGCGGCCGGCCGCGCGCAGCGCGCGTTCGAGGAAACGGTTGCCCCGCGTGACGAGCAGCACGCGCACCGGCGGCGGGAGCAGGCTCACGAAGCTGGCCTCGTTGTCCGCCGCGAGGTCGTCGTCCGCGCGCAGGCGCACGGTGAAGACGCCGTCCCGCGGCTGCGCGGCGGTGAAGACGACGGGCAGCGTTTCGCCTGCCGGCACGGCGACGGGCTGCGCGCTGACGACCTGGCCGTCGAAGAGAAGCTGGAGCTCGGCGTCGAGCGGCGCGTCGGAACGGTTGGCCACGGCGGTGAAGACTGCACGTTGCGCCGGATCCTCGGGGTTCGGCCGGACCTCGAGGCGGACGATGCCGGCGTTGCGCCCGCGCTCGCCGACGCGATGAAAGACCAGCGGCAGGTTGCGGTTCTCGAACTCGCTGAGGTCGGCCACCGCGCCGTCGCTGAAGAGGTGAACCTCCGCGTCGGGTGCGTCGCGGACGAGGCTTTCGGCCATGCGCAGCGCCTCGCCCAGGCGCGTCGGGCCGTCCGTCACGGCACCGGCGCCGAGCGCGCGGCGGAGCGCGTTGCGGTCGGACGTGGCGGACTGCCGCACGACCGTCCGCGCACCGGCCTCGAGCACGATCATCTGCTGGCCGTCACGCAGGCCGTCGGCAAGCGCGAGCGCCTGCCGGCGCGCGGCCTCGAAGCGGTTCGGCGCGACGTCCGTGCTCTGCATCGAGGCGGAGGTGTCCAGGATCACCACGCGCAGGGCGCGCGGCCGGTCGGTGCCGGGCCGGAAGGGGCGGGCCAGCGCGAAGACCGCGAGGGCGAGCAGGAGAAGCTGGAGGAGCAGCAGCCAGTTCTTCCGCAGCTTCTGGAAGGGCGCGCTGGCCTGCAGCTCGGCGAGGTAGCGCTGCCACAGGACCGTGCTCGGCACGCGCAGCACGCGGCGCCGCCGTTTGAGCAGGTAGAACACCACCACCACCGGCAGCGCGAGCGCGAACCAGAAGGCCAGGGGGGCGAGGAAGGACATGCGATTGCGGAAGGCGGATTTCGGATTGCGGAATCAACCGCGACGCGGGCCGCCGTGGCGCAGGCTTGCAGCCTGCCGTATCGCCGGCTTGCCGCCGGCCGGGACGCCGACGGCGAGGCGGCGGTCCTGTGGCCGACGCGGCGTCCGCAGGTTGAAAACCTGCGACACGGCAGGATGAAACCCTGCGCTGCGGGCAGCGCGCCCGCCCCGGGCGCCGCAGGCTGCGCCCTCGCGGCCTGCACACGGCGTGCGTGCCTCCGAACCGCTCCGCGCCGCCGGGCGCGCCGGAGTTCGGAACGGGGGCGCGCCGAACGGCAGCCGGGGCGGCCGCGCTCCCTGTTCTCCTCGGTGCATCGGGGCCCCTTTCATGCTCGTTCCGTAATCACCCGAGGACGTCGGCCTCCCGCATTTCCTTCAGCACGAGCTGCTCGAGCTTCACGTCGCTCGCGGCGCGGAAGAAGCGGAGGCCGCGCTGCTGGCAGTGTTCACGCAGCTTCTGCGTGTGGCTCTCGACCACGCGGCGGTACGCCTTGAGCCGGTGCCGGCCGAAGGTGACCTCCTGCTCCGCGCCCGTCTCTGCGTCCACCAGCCGCAGGTCGCCGAACGTCGCCGGGTCCAGCTCCTCCGGCGCGAGGATCTGCACGGCGCTGACCTGGAAGCCGCGGCCCGCCAGCGCATCGAGGCCGGCGGCGTAACCGGCGGGATCGAGGAAGTCGCTGAGCACGATCGCCGCGCCGGTGCGCCGCGTCTCCATCGCGCCGCGGCGCAGGGCGTCGTTCAAATCCGCCGCGCCTCCCGGCGTGACGACGGCGAGGTTGCGGAAGAACTCCGCCGCGGACTTTTTCCCGCGCACGGAGCGGAGCGCGGAACGCCGCAGGGCCTCCGCCGGGTCGGGGCTTTCCGGGAAGACGCGCACCGTCACCTGGTCGAAGCCGCAGAGCGCGACGTAGCCGAGCGCCGCCGCCAGCCGGCGGGCGAGGTCGAACTTCGGCGGCGTGCCGAAGGTCATGGATTCGCTCGCGTCGAGGAACACCGTGACCGGCAGCTCGCGTTCCTCCTCGTAGAGCTTCACAAAGAGCCGGTCGAGGCGGCCGTAGAGGTTCCAGTCGAGGTGGCGGAGGTCGTCGCCCACCACGTAGCTGCGGTGGTCGGCGAACTCGACCGACTGGCCGCGGGCGTTGCTGCGGCGTTCGCCCCGGGCGGCGCTGCGGGCGCGCCGGCGAGCGCGCAGCTCGAACTGCTCGAGCTGGCGGAGCAGCGGCGGCGGCAGAAGGGCGGGTTCGGCCATCGGCTTCGCCCCGTGCTACGGCAGCGCCGCACGCGGGTCAAAAGCCATCGCCGCGCCCCACACTCGCGCTGGCCAACACCCGGCCGTTCCCGGCACGCTGGGCGGGACATGACGCCGTTGCCGCAGCCGGAAGTGATCCTGACGCACGAGAGCGACCTCGATGGTTTTGTCGCGGGCCACCTGCTGGTGCGCCTCGCCCGCCATCTCTTTGGCAGCGATCCGCGCTTCGAGGCCTGGAACACGAACGCGTGGCAGCAGCGCCCGCTGCGCGAAGCCGCCGCCTGGGTCACTGACCTCGCCTTCGACGCCCGCCTCGACCGCGCGAACTGGGTCGTGGTGGACCATCATCCGCCGCTCGCCCGGCCCGTCCGCGCCCGGCTCGTCCATGACTCCGCCAAATCCGCCGCGCTGCTCGGCTACGACCTCTGCCGCGAGCACGGCGTCAGCAACCCCCGCCTCGACCGCCTCGTCCACCTCACGAACGTCGGCGACCTGTTCCTCGAGGAAGATCCGGACTTTGACGAGTCGCAGGACTACGCCGCCCTGCTGAAGAACTGGCCCTTCTGGAACCTCGGCCGCTTCATCGCCGGCGACCTCGAATCGCTGGTGGACCACCCGTTGCTCGAGGTCGTGCGCGCTCGCCGCCGCGTCGAGGATCCGCTCGGGTTGGAATGGAGCCGGCGGCACATCCTGCCCGTGACGCCGGATCTGGCCGTGGTCGAGACTGCCGTCGGAAACTCGAACCTCATTGTCCACCGGCTGCTGCGGGAGCAGGCCGTTCCGCAGCCCGTCCTCGCCACCGTGGTGAAGAAGGGCGGGCAATGGGTGGCGTCCTTCCGCAGCCGCAACGGCGCCGCGCAGCCCATGGCGGAGAAGTTCCGCGGCGGCGGCCATCCCAACGCCGCAGGGGCCGTGCTCCCGCGTTCCGTCTCCAGCGTGGCCGACGCCGTGGAGTACATGCGGCGCACCCTCCAGCCCGCCATCGTCGAGGGCCTCACCTCCCTCGAAAGCGCGTTCGCCACGCTGAAGCTGCCGGGGTGAACAGTCCCCGAGGCGGCCGGCATGGGTTCCCGGCATTTCCCAGAGTGTCTTGTTGCCCGCGGCCGCCCGCGGCTAGCCTCCGCGTGTGATTCGCCACCTCGCCGTACTGCTCGCCGCCGTGCTGGCGCGGGGCGTGGGGGCGGGGGAGGCGGTGACGGTGCCGGGGGCCTGGGAGGCGCAGGCGGGCGGGCGCTTCGCGGACCTCGACGGCTTCGGCTGGTACCGCTGCTGGGTGCGGGTTCCGGAGGCGTGGCGCGGGCAGCGGCTGATCCTCACCATCGGCGCAACGGACGACGTGGACGAGACGTGGTTCAACGGCGTTCGCGTAGGTGCGCACGGTTCGCCGCCACCGTTCTTCAGCGCGCCGGCGAGTTCGGCGCGCCGGCCCGCGATGATCGAGGGGGACCTCGTCCGGCCCGGCGGCTGGAACCTGCTCGCCATCCGCGTGTACGACCGCGGCGGGGCGGGCGGCCTGACCGCCGGGCCGGTGCAGCTCAGCGTGGGCGACGATGCGCTGGACCTCGCCGGCACGTGGGAATTCCGCGCCGGGGACGACCTCTCGTGGGCGCAGCCGGGCAATGATCCGGCCCTGACGGCGGAGGCATTCCTGAAGCTCGCCGGCACCAACGCCCCGGCGCGCGCCGGCCTCGTGCCGGTGGACAAGGCCGCCCGCCGCCGCGCGGTCGAGGCCATCACGCGCCGCTTCGACGACAACGCCAACGTCCATGCGCAGGTGGACGGCAAGGGCCCGCCGCTTGACCCGGCCGCGGCGCTCGCGGCGTTCCGCGTCAGCGACGGTCTGGTGCTCGAAACCGTGCTCGCCGAGCCGCAGGTCACCCAGCCGCTGTACCTGACCTTCGACGCGCGCGGCCGGCTGTGGGTCGTGGAGTACAACCAGTACCCCGACCCGGCCGGGCTGGAACTCGTCACCTGGGACGAGCATCTGCGGAGGGTCTTCGACCGTGTGCCGCCGCCTCCGCCGTACCGCGGGGAGGAGCAGCGGCGCTTCGTTGGCCGTGACCGCATCACCATCCACGAGGACGCGGACGGCGACGGGCGCTTCGAGCGGCACAAGGTCTTCCTCGAAGGCGGCAACCTCGTCACGTCCGTCGCGCCGGCCGCGGACGGCGTGTGGGTGCTGAACCCGCCCTACCTGCTCTTCTACCCGGACGCGGATGGCGACGACAAACCGGACGGCGACCCTGTGGTGCACCTCAGCGGATTCGGACTGGAGGACACCCACTCGATCGCGAACTCGCTCAAGTTCGGCCCGGACGGCTGGCTGTACGGCGCGACGGGCAGCACGGTCACCGCGCGCGTGCGCACGCCGCTCGCGCCGGAGCGTCCGCCGACGGCGTTCCTCGGGCAGGCCATCTGGCGCTACCATCCGCGGCGGCACGAGTTCGAGCTGTTCGCCGAGGGCGGCTGGAACACCTTCGGCGTGGACTTCGACGACGAGGGGAATCTTTTCTCCGGCACCAACGGCGACCTGCAGGCCGTGCTGTTCGTGCAGGGCGGCTACTACCAAAAGACCTTTGGCAAGCACGGCCCGCACACGAGTCCGTACGCCTTCACCTATCTCGGCGGCATTCCGAACGACGGCGACCGGTCGCGCCTCGTGCATCAATGGCTCGTGTACGGCGGCGGCGCGCTGCCGGGCTGGGAGGGCGCGCTGCTGGGCGGCAACTCGCTCGCCGGATGGGTCATCGCGCTGCGCCGCGAGCGGCAGGGCAGCTCCTTCCGCACCTACGAGACCGGCAAGATCCTCACCACGCCCGACCGCTGGTTCCGGCCGGTGCATCTCGACACTGGTCCGGACGGGGCGGTGTACCTCGCGGACTGGTACGACGCGCGCATCACGCACCTCGATCCGCGCGACAACTGGGACCGTGCCCGCGGGCGCGTGTACCGGCTGAAAGCCGCGGGCGCGCCGGCTGAGCAGCCGGAGAATCTCCTCACGCTTCCCACCGACGCGCTGCTCGCCCGGCTGGCGCATCCGAACCGCTGGCAGCGCTGGACGGCCGTCCGCGTACTGGCGGAGCGGCGCGACCCGGCGGCCGTCGCGCCGCTGCGGGCGTTGCTGGCCGGCGAGCGCACGCCTCCCGCGCTGGAGGCGCTGTGGACGCTGCACCAGCTCGACGCGCGCGACGCGGCGACCTCGGAGCGGGCGCTGGGCCACCCGGACCCGGCGGTGCGCGCCTGGGCCGTGCGGCTCGCGGGCGACCGCCGCGCCTCGGCGCCGCCGGGGGTGTTCCAAACCTTCCTCGCGCTGGCTGCAAATGGGGCCTCGCCGGTCGTGGCTTCGCAGCTCGCCGCAACGGCGCAGCGCCTGCCGCCGGAGCAGGGCTGGCCGCTGGTCTTCGCGCTGACGCGGCGCGACGAGTTCGCCGGCGATCCGCTGATCCCGGCGCAGCTCTGGTGGGCGTGGGAGGCGCAGTTGACCCGCCAGCCGGAGGACGCGGCGGCGGCGCTGCGCTCGAACGAGCTTTGGGACAGGAAACTCTTCCGCGAAGCCGTGGCGGGCCGGCTGGCGCGGCGGCTGGCGGCGGGCCGCACGCCGGCCGAACTCGCCGTGCTCGGCCAGTGCCTGCGGGCCGCGCCCACCGCGGAGTCGCGCGTGGCGCTGCTGGCGGGGATGGCGGAGGGTTTCGAGGGCTTTGCCGGCGACGGGCTGCCGGCGGAACTGCGGGAGCCGCTGGAAGCGGCGCTGGTCTGGGAAGCCGCGCGGCCGGTGCTGGTCCAGGCCGGCCTGCGGCTGGGCCTGCCGGCGGCCGACTCCGCGGCGCAGCGGATGATCCGCGACGGCTCCGTGAAGGAAGCGGACCGCGTCGCCTTGCTGGCGGCGCTGGCGTCCCGGCCGGCGGAAGGGGATGCGACGTGGCTGCTGGCGCTGGCCGAAGCCGACGGGCCGGCGGCGGTTCGCGTCGCGGCGGCACGCGCGTGGGCGCGGCAGGCGACGGCCGAAGAGCTGCACGGCCTGTCCACGAAACTCACCATGTGGCCACCGGCCGCGCGTGAGGCCGCGCTGCTCGCGGCGGCCGGCCGCGCGGATGGCGCGCGAGCGCTGTGTGCGGCGGTGGAGGCTGGCCGACTGCGTCGCGAGGCGGTGCCCGTGGCCGCGGTGCTGGCCCTGCGGTCGCAGCCGGACGAGGCCACCGCCGCGGCGGTTCGGCGGCTCTGGGGCGTGGGCCGCCAGCCGGATGCGGCGCGGATGCAGCGTGCGGCGGAGGTCCGCGCCGCCGTCGCGCGCGGTCCCCGCGACGCGGCGCGAGGCGAAGTCCTCTTCCGCGAGCGCTGCGCCGCCTGCCACATGCTCCACGGGACCGGCGCGACGGTCGGCCCGGACCTCACGGGCTACGACCGGAAGGACGTGGACTTCCTCGTGAACGCCGTCGTGGATCCCAGCCTTGCCGTGCGGGAGGAGTACCTGCTCACGACGCTGCACCTGCGCGGCCCGGCGGGCGGGGAGGGCGCGGTGGTCGCGGGCTTCGTTGAGGCCGGCGACGCCGCGCGGTTGAAGCTGCGCGACCTGACGGGCGCGGCGGTCGAGGTGGCGCGGGCCGACATCGCGCGGGAGGAGCGGGCGGAGCTTTCCGCGATGCCGGAGGGGCTGCTGGATGACCTGGACGCGGACGGGCTGAGGGCACTCTTCACCTACCTGAAAAAGTAACGCGTCGAGGGCGCGATTCCGGCTCGCCGGCCGGCGGTTGGCGTGCGTACCTTGCCCGCGCATGTCCGAGTTTGCCTTCTATGTTAATCACGGCGCCGCGCGCGTGACGCCGGCGATGGTCGCACGGATCGTTCCACAACTGCCGATCTGGAAACTTGAGTTCACCCAGATCAACGCGCCCAGCTTTCCCCATCTCGTGGACCAGCTCGAGTTCCTGGCCGACGCGGCCGAGGACTTCTTCGAGGGGGCCTACAAGGAGCTGCCGTATTACACGGCGGCGCAGGCCGTGTTTGCGCTGATGTACGCGCACAAGAAGGTGGACATCATCCCCGACGTGATCCCGAACACCGGCCGCTCGGATGACTCGAGCGTGGTGCGGGTGGTGCTGATCCAGAACGAGTCGCCCCTTGCGGCCTATGCGGAATGGGTGGGCAAGGACTGGGCGCGCATCACCAGCAATCCGTGACGCGCCGCGTCGCCGCGCTGGTCGCCGCGGTGGCGATCTGGGACGCACCCGTTGGCCGGGCGGGTGATCCGGCCGAGGAGGAACTGGCGGCCGGACTCGCTGCACATGTCTCGCACCCGCGCTTCCAGCACGCGACGTGGGGCGTGGCCGTCGCCGTGACGGCGGACGGCCGCCGGCTCTGGGGGACGAACGCCGCGCTCCTGCTCCAGCCCGCCTCGATCACCAAGCTCTTCACCGGCGCGCTGGCCCTTGACCTCTTCGGGCCGCTGCACCGGCTCGAGACGCGGGTCCTGGCCCGAGGCTTCCCCGACCGCCGCGGCCGCGTGCACGGAGGGCTCCTGGTCATCGGTGCCGGCGACTTCTCCTTCGCCGCGCGGTTCCATGACGGGCGGCAAGAACGGTCGCTGGACGGGCTGGCGGACGCCATCGTCGCCGCCGGCGTCCGTTCGGTGGACGGCGGCCTGCTGGGCGACGACGGCGCGTTCCGCGGGCCGCGGCTCGGCGCGGGCTGGGCGTGGGACGACCTGCAGTTCTACTACGGTGCGGAGCCCTCGGCGCTGGCGGCCGAGGACAACGTGCTCGACCTCGCGATCCGGCCGGGCACCGGCGTCGGCGTTCCGTGTGTGATCGAGCCGAAGCCGAGGCTGGTGCCGTTCGAGCTGCGCAATGAGACGTCCACCGCCGCGACGAACGGCACGCGGGACATCACCATCGAGCGCCCGCTGCGCGGCGGTCCGGTCACGATCCGCGGCGGACTGCCGCTCGGCGGCCGACCGTGGACGGACGCCGTCGCGGTGCCGCAGCCGGCCGCGTGGTTTCTCGACCTGCTGCATGCCGAACTGGCGGAGCGCGGCGTCGCCGTGCGCGGCGCAAACCGCGTGCTTTCCGGCCGGCCCGACGAGGCCGTTTCCCGGGTCGAGATCGCCCGCGTGCCCTCGCCTCCCATGGGCGACCTGGTGCGCCTGATGATGAAGCCGTCGCAGAACCTTTATGCGCACACGCTGGTGCTGCTCGCCGGCAACCAGGTGGACGCCGCCGCCGAATCCTCCGCCGGCGCCGGGCTGCGGGCGATGGTTGAATTCTGCACGCGGCTCGGCATCCCTGCCGGCACGATGCGGCTCGAGGAGGGCGCAGGGCTGTCACGCGGTTCGATGCTCACGGCCGGCGCGGTGCTCGCGCTGCTGCAGGCGATGGACCGCCACCCGGCGCGGGAGGCGTTCCTCGCCGCGCTGCCGGTGGCGGGCGTGGACGGCACGCTGCGCAGCCGCTTCCGCGCCGGCCCGGCGCGCGGCAACCTCGCCGCCAAGACCGGGACGCTTACGGGCGTGCATGCGCTGTCGGGCTTCGTGACCAACGCGGCCGGTACGCGCCTCACGTTCTCCATCCTGCTGAACCACTATTCGGCCGGCACCGGCGACCCGTCGGGCCGCGAGGCGGTGGACGCGCTCGCGGAGCGGATCGCGGCGTCGCGCGCGCCTTGAAGCGGGGCCGCCATGCGGCCTACTCTCGACTCCGTTGAAGAAAGCCGACCGCAACGCCATCCCGCGCAAGGCGGTGTACCGACTGTCGCTGTACTTCCGCTGCCTCAGCCGGCTGAAGCACAATGGCATCACCACGGTTTCCAGCGAAGCCCTTGCGCGTGCAGCCGGCGTGAAGCCCACGCAGTTCCGCAAGGACCTCACCCACCTGGGCCAGGTCGGCCGCCGCGGCCTGGGCTACGACGTGGAGCACCTTTCCCAGGTCATCGCCGACACGCTGGGCACCAACTGCCTGCAACCCGTGATCCTCGTCGGCGTGGGCAACCTGGGCAGCGCGTTGCTGTCATACCGTGGCTTCGCGCAGGAGGGCTTCGGGATCGTGGCGGCCTTTGACGCCGCGCCGCAGGCGCGGCGCCGCGAAGGGCCGCCCTTGCTGCCTATGGACCGGCTCGCGGATTTCGTGGCGGAGGAGTCGGTGCGAATGGCCGTGCTGTGCGTGCCCGGCCACGCGGCGCAGGAGGTGGCCAACCAACTCGTCGCCGCCGGCATCACCGGCATCCTGAACTTCGCCCCGATCGTGCTCGACGTGCCGGATGACGTGGTGGTGAATAACGTCAACCTGGCCATCGAGCTGGAGAACCTGAGTTACTTCATTCAGGGCTGACGGCGGGTTGGATGACCGCTCATGGGGCGGAAGCGATTGACCCTGGGCGGCACCCGGCGGCCCGCCGACGAATCAGGGTGCTGCTGCCCCCGCTACAGGCGACACGCAGGCAAGCCGTAACAATCTTGGGCGTACAACCTTAACAAGCTTTGCCTTGAGATTGGCCGGCTCAAGGAAATACAACGTGTCGCACAGTCCAAGCCGAGCAGCGTTTGAACCATTGTCTCCATGAAAAACCGCCTTCAGATCGCCTCCGCGGCCGTGGTGCTCGTCGCATTCGCAGTTCAACGCGCGGACGCCGCCCTGATTCTCACGATTCAACCGTCCGGGTCCGATGTCGTCGTCTCGGGTTCGGGAAGCCTCAACCTCGGGGCGGCGAGCCCCGGGAATGAGCCCTTGCCGATCGAGGGCAACCTGTGGCCGGTCGGCGGCTTTTTCGCGGTGGGACCGCACATGCACGGCTACGATTTCTACGACATTGTCGCCGTCGGCCCCAGCAGCTTCGGCACCGGCCCGGGCACGCCCGCCTCCACGGGCACCGGCGACACGTTCGGCCTCTCCTTCACTGACCGCCGGATCTTCCTTCCAGAAGGCTACGGCTCGGCCGGCCCGCTGAGCGGGACTTCGACCTATGAAGACCGGACGTTGGACAGCCTGGGTCTCGCTCCCGGCACGTATCAGTGGACGACGGAAGCATCGGACGGGCTGGGCGGTGTGGTCCAGGACTCGATCACCCTGAACGTGGTCCCGGAGCCGGGTGCCTTTGGCGTTTGTGCTGCGGCGGGCGCCTTGGGATTTGCCATGATGCGCCGGGGCCTCCCGGGCAAGGGCTGATCTTCCCGTCCGCGGCTCCCGGCGATCACAGCCGCCGGCAGCCGGCTTCACGTCAGGTACCGCGCCACGATGTCCGGGGACAACGCCGCGAGATCCATGAGGGTCAGGAAGTCAATCGTCTTGAACTCCCGGTCAATCGCCGGCGGGCCGCAGATGGTGGCGCCGAAGGACAGGTAGGCCAGGAGCAGCCGGGGGATCTTGGGGGCGGGTTCGGTGGGGTGCCCGAGCCCGCACACATAGGCGGGCTGCGGGACCGTGCGCAGGCCGGGCAGGGCGAGATGACGCCGCTGCAATTCCGCATACAGCGCGGCGCCGTCGCCCGGATCCTGCGAGGTGAGCGAGCTGCAGCCGATGAGGTAACGGCCGCCGCGCTCGCGCGCATAGGTGGCGATGCCCTTCCAGAGCAGCGCCAGCACGGAGAGGTTGCGGTGGTCACGATGCACGCAGGCACGCCCAAGCTCGATCACCTGGGCCCGCATCGGCTCGAACGGCGCGAAGACGAACTCCTGCTCGCTGTAGTAGCCGAGCCGGGCCGCGGCGGTCAGGCCGCTCTGCAAACGGTAGGTGCCCACCACCGCGCGGGTCACGCCCTCTTCGACCAGCAGGTGGTCGCACACGGCGTCAAAGGGATCGGCGTCGAGGCGCGTCGCGTAGGACGCGGCCAGGCCCTCGCGCAGTTCGAGATTGAAGACCTCGAAACGCAGCGCCTGCGCCGCACGGATGTCCTCCGGCCCGGCCGCCAGCCGGAGCGCATACTTCTCGCGGCACTGCCCGCGCGCGAGCACTCGGCCGCCTGTGGCGGGGGGGTCCGGATTCATGAGGGCTGGTTCGGGTCGCGCCGCCCGCTCAGGCGGCAACGAGCCCGGCGATTTGGTTGGCGCAGTCGGCCGCGGCGGCCTCCATGAGCTGCTCGACGGAGCGGGGCGTCGCGGCGTTGTAGCCGGACGCGGAGGGTTCGCGCTCGATGCGCAGCAGGCCCAGCACGCGGCCTGTGGCGCCGTCACTGAGCTGCAGCGTGGCCTCGAAGACTGCGCCGGCCTTGCCCGAGCCGAAGTGCATCCGGGCGTCCGCGCTGCCCCGCTCATGCCGTCGCAGCACCCCCGTGACGAGCAGGGCGGCCTCACCGGGACGCGGGACGTCTTTCACCTCGTGGAACACCTGAGTGGTGCGCAGGGCGAGCATGAGCCTGCGGGGAAAGGTCTGCGCGGCCTTGCGGGCGGCTTCACGCCGTTCCTTGCGGTCGTGCCAGCTGGCGTGGCGGCTCGCCTGCTCCGCGAATGGGACGACGACCGCCCGGCCGTAGGCCGCAAAGTCGGTCACCGCGACATCGGAGGCGAGCTCGAGGCGGACCAGGTAGCCGATGCCCGCCGACGCACTGCCGCAAGACAGCCAGAGGGCCAGCATCGCTGGCAGCAGCCGCCCACCACCTGTAGGAATCATTCGCCCGTTCTAAGTCCGCCGCCGACGGGAAGCAACCCGCCAGGCATTTGCCCGCCTGGCCCACCGCGCCTTAACTTGCCCGCATGTCACGTCCCGCGCTCCTTGCCTTCGCCGCCTGCACCGCCGCGCTGTCCGCGCTCGCCGCCCCCATCATCGCGGAAGGTGCGATGCTCCGGAAGCTCGCCGACGGCTTCGCCTTCACCGAAGGCCCCGCCGCCGACAAGCAAGGCCACGTCTTCTTCACCGACCAGCCCAACGACCGCATCGTCCGCTGGGACGCCGCCACCGGCGCCGTCTCCGACTGGCTCAAGCCCGCCGGCCGCAGCAACGGCATGTACTTCGACCGCGACGGCAACCTCCTCGCCTGCGCCGACGAGAAGAACGAGCTCTGGTCCATCAGCCCCGCCAAACAGGTCACGGTGCTCCTCAAGGACTTCGGCGGGAAGCTGCTCAACGGGCCGAACGACCTGTGGATCCGCCCGGACGGAAACCTCTACTTCACCGACCCGCTCTACAAGCGGCCCTACTGGCAGCGCGACCCGGCCATGCAGCAGCCGGGGCAGTTCGTCTATTTCTTCGACCGCAAGTCCGGGAAAGCCACTCCCGTCGCCACCGACCTCACCCAGCCCAACGGCCTCATCGGCACGCCGGACGGTAAGCTGCTCTACGTCGCCGACATCGGCGCGAAGAAGACCTACTCGTACTCGGTGCAGCCGGACGGCACGCTCGCGGACAAGAAGCTCTTCTGCGAACTGGGATCGGACGGCATGACGCTCGACACGGAGGGCAACGTCTATCTCACGGGCCGGGGCGTGAGCGTCTTCGACCAGGCCGGAAAGAAGGTCGAGCAGATTGACGTGCCGGAAGGCTGGACCGCCAACGTGACCTTTGGTGGCAAGGAGCGTGACCTGCTCTTCATTACCGCCAGCAAGAGTGTGTACGGCCTGAAGATGCGCGTGAAGGGAGCACAGTGACATGAAGGTGGGCCCGAATCTTCTGGCGGTTTTCCTGGCCCTTGCCGCCGCCGGCACGGAAGACTGGCCGCAGTTCCGCGGCCCGCAGGCGCGCGGCTGGCACACGAACACCCCGGCTCCCGTCTCCTGGAACGTTGAGAGCGGCGAAAACGTCCGCTGGCAGACGCCCGTCCCCGGCCTTTCCCACGCGGCGCCGATCCTCTGGGGCGACCGCGTGTTCGTGGCCTCGGCCACCCGCGAGGGCGACGCGGACCTGAAGGTCGGCCTCTACGGCGACATCGCCTCCGCCAACGACCAGCTCCTGCACCAGTGGCGGCTGCTCGCGCTGGACCGGGCCTCCGGCCGCGTGCTCTGGAACAAGGTCGGCCACGAGGCGGTCCCGCGTGTGAAGCGCCACACCAAGGCCAGCCACTGCAACTCCACGCCCGCCACGGATGGCCGCCGCATCGTCGCGATCTTCGGCTCCGAGGGCCTGTTCTGCTTCGACATGGAGGGCGCGCCGCTCTGGAAGATGGACCTCGGGGCGATGGACTCCGGCTACTTCCAGGTGCCCACGGCGCAGTGGGGCTTCGCCAGCTCGCCCGTGCTGCATGACGGACGGGTGATCGTGCAGTGCGACGTGCAGACGAACTCCTTCGTCGCCGCCTTCGACGCCGCCGATGGCCGGGAACTCTGGCGCACGCCGCGCCGGGACGTGCCGACGTGGGGCACGCCAACAGTGGCAGCGGCCGGCGTGCGGACACATGTCCTGGTCAACGGGTGGCATCACATCGGCGCGTATGACTTCGCCGACGGCCGCGAGGTCTGGCGGCTCGACGGCGGCGGGGACATCCCGGTGCCGACGCCGGTAGTGGCGCACGGCTTCTACTACCAGACCAGCGGCCACGGACGCTTCCGGCCGATGCGCGCCATCCGCCTCGATGCCACGGGGGACATCACCCCGCCCGACGTGGGCGGCACCAACTCCGCCGTCGCGTGGGCGCATCCGCGCCAGGGCACCTACATGCAGACGCCCATCGTCCTCGGGAATGAGGTGTTTGGGTGCCTCGACAACGGTGTGCTCACCTGCTTTGACGCGCACAGCGGAAAGATCCACTACAGCGAACGCCTCGCCGGCGGCGAAGGCTTTACGGCATCGCCCGTGTCGGACGGTCGCCATCTCTACTTCGCCAGTGAGATCGGCAATGTCTTCACCGTTCCGACAGGGGTGAACTTCTCGGTGGCGGCGACCAACCGGCTGGGGGAAACCTGTATGGCCACACCGGCTATTGCGGGCGGGACGCTCTACTTCCGGACACGCGGGAAGCTCGTGGCCGTGGGCCGGTAGAGCCGAAGCCCAACCGGCCGGTCAGTCTCCCGCCCACGGGCCTTGGCCGGGCCTTTCAACTCGTCGATGATGGCCTGGGAATGCCAGCCGCGCCGAAGCGAATACCCGGCCCCGGCTGACAAACCTGCCGCTCCGCCTCACCTTCCCGCCGTCATGCTGCGCTTCGGGCCGCTCGAACTGGGGTCCAACCTCTTCCTCTCGCCGCTCGCGGGGTACACGAACCTCCCCTTCCGGCTCGTGGTCCGCGAGGTCGGCGGCGTGGACCTCTGCACCACGGACCTCGTCAACGCCCGCTCCCTCATCGAGCGAAATCCGAAGGCGCTCAAGCTCATCGAGACCAACGCGCAGGACCGCCCGCTCGCCGTGCAGCTCTTCGGCGCCGTGCCCGAGGAGATGCGCGACGCCGCGCTGCACCTCGAGTCGCTCGGCGTCAGCTCCGTGGACATCAACATGGGCTGCCCCGTCCGCAAGGTCTGCCGCGTCGGCGGCGGCTCCGCCATGATGACCGATTTTGCGGCCACGCAGCGCCTCGTGAAGACCATGGTGGACGCATTGAAGATTCCCGTGACGGCCAAGATGCGCCTCGGCTGGGACGACGAAAACCTCACCGCGCCCGGCCTCGCCCGTGCACTCGAGGACGTGGGCGTGGCGGCGATCTTCGTCCACGGCCGCACGCGCGAGCAGGGTTTCGGCGGCACGGTGAACCTCGCCGGCATCCGCGCCGTGGTGGAGGCCGTGCGGTCCATCCCCGTCATCGGCAACGGCGACGTGACCACGCCCGAGGCCGCGAGGCACATGTTCGCGGAGACCGGCTGCGCGGGCGTGAGCATCGGCCGCGGCGCGTTCTACGACCCGTG
>JBJXFY010000440.1:0-8463 GCA_046155815.1 Limisphaerales bacterium
GATGTTCACACGGTCAGAGGCTCTGCGGTCATCCTGTCAGCCGGAGCGGCTGAATCAATGCCTGCTGAGGACCGCCGTGCCTTGATCAGAAACCCGTTCGCCGCCTCGTAGTCCGGGCGTTCGGGGAGCGTGGTGTCGGCGAGGGCGTGCTCGAAGTCGCGGTGGAGCTGCTGGCGCCAGCCGTCCACTTCGGGCCACGGCACGTCGCCGCGTTTGACGGCAAGCAGGCGATCCCGGTGGGCCTCGACGCGCACGGCCACGCGGCCTTCGCGCAACGTGGCCGCGCCGGTCAGCAGCAGGCGCAGGAGGTGCATGGCGTGCTTCCAGCGCACCTGGCCGTGGTTGCGGCGGTCCTGCTCGATCTTCCTGAACTGCGACATGGCGTAGCCGTTGAAGGTCTGGAAGATCATCTGGCTCAGGAACCGCTGGCGCAGGGCCAGCAGTTCCTCCCCGAGCGGCGTGACCTTCTCGACCAGGGGCGAGTAGAGGCATTCGAGGATGTTCGGGTTGGCCTTGAGCGCCATGGCGAGGAGCTTCTGCAGCTCCTAGTAGCAGCTCTGCGTCGCGTAGTCCTCAAACTGTTCGGGCGCGCCGTAAAGCGACAATTGCAGCTCGGCGGACGCCAGATAGATGCCGCGCCGGTCGGTGTCGGATTCGTCATTGTCCAGCCCGTACGCCCGCGAGCCGACGACGCAGCGGTAGAGGATGAACGGTTCCAGTTCAAAGCCCGGCGGCGCCTCCGAACCCGGCAGCCGGTCCTTGAAGTGCTTGAGGATGTCGAGCTGTTCGCGCGTGAGGGACGCCTCGAACCCGTCCGGGAACCGCACGAGGAAGTGCCTCTCCGCTTCTCCTGCCGGCGTGCGCGTGACTACGCCGACCGCGCCGCGCGGATGGACGAGCGAATGGTTGGTCCCGCGGACCTCCACGAGCGAGACGACCTGGGTTCCGGCGGAGAGGTTGTGCAGCTGATGGGACATGGCTAGGCGGACTTCTCGAACACCCCCATCTGCGTCGGTGCGCCGAGGGCCGCGTCCTCGGGGCCGACGGGCAGGAAGCGCACGGCGTAGCCGAAGCGCGCGGCGATACCTTCCGCCCAGGCCCGGAACTCCGCGCGCGTCCACTCGAAGCGGTGGTCGCGGTGGCGCAGCTTCCCGGCGGGCAGCGTCTCCCACTTCACGTTGTACTCCCGGTTCGGCGTGGTGAGGACGACGGTGCCGGGCCGGGCGAACCCGAACAGCACGCGCTCGAAGGCCGCCAGCCGCGGCGGATCAAGGTGCTCGACCACCTCGACCACGGCCGCGGCGTCGTAGCCGGCGAGGCGCGCGTCGCGGTACATGAGCGAGCCGTGGAGCAGCTTCAGGCGCTCCTTCTGCCGCGGCGGCAGGCGGTCCCAGCGCAGGCGGTCGCGGGCGAGCTCGATCGCGCGGTGGGAAACCTCGAGGCCGACGATCTCGGTGAACTGGCGCTCCCGGAGCAGCCTTTGCAGGAGGCGGCCTTCGCCGCAGCCGAGGTCGAGCACGCGCGTTGCGCCCGCGGCCTTGAGCACGGCCAGCACGGCGCCGAGGCGGAGGTCGTGCAGCGTGGGGGTCCCGGGTCTGGCGTCCGGGGTCTGGGGAGAGGAGGGGTCGCCGCCGGCGCTGGTGGTGGGCGGGGATTCTTCCTCACCGGCGTGGAACCGGTTTGCAACCGGCACACCATCTGTCCCGGAACCGGGAGCGGGCGGCGGCGGTTGAACTGGCTCATGCGGGTGAGGCTCCACTGCCGCGGGGCAGTCAGTGCACAGGCTGGCGGCCTGTCCCACGCGGGCTTCCAGCGCCGCCTCCTCCGCGTCGCGCGTCGCCGTCGTTTCGTCCGGGGCCGGGTCGCCGCCTTCGCCGAGCTGGTCGAGGGCGTCGTCCACGAGGCCGCGGCGGTGCTTGAGGTAGCGGCGGGCGATGACATCGCGCGCGGGGTGCGCGGCCAGCCAGCCTTCGCCGTGGCGGAGGAGCTTGGCCACCTCGTCGTCGCCCACCCAGTAGTGCTTGTCGTTGTCGAGCACGGGCACGAGCACGTAGAGGTGGCTCAGGAGCCGGTGCAGCGGCAGCGTGCCGGCGAGCGTGACGCGGTGCAGCGCGCCCTCGCCCCATTCGGGAAACTGCGCGTCCCGCGGCAGGCGCGCGGCCGTGACCTGGTAGCCCAGCGGCTCGAAGAGACGGCGCAGGAACTCCTCGCCGCCGCGGACGGGCACGGCGGGCAGGGTGGCCTCCAGCGGCAGGGGCTGGTCGGCGAGTTCCGGCCGCTCCTTGCAGGTGCCGGAGAGCGCGGTGCCGAACACCTCCGCCAGCGCGACGCTCAGGAAGGAGGACGCGGCGTAGGGCCGGTCGTTGACGTACTGATCGAACAGGCCGCCTTCGCCCGCCGGGCCGCGACGGTTGCGGACGAGGCCCACGGGGTCCACCTCGACCAGCAGCGCGGCGGTGCAGCGGTCTTCTGTCGCCTCGGGGTAGAAGACCTGCGCGCGGCCGAAGGTCAGGGAAAACGACTGCGGCCGTGCCGGGTTCTTGCGCAGCAGGTAGCCAATATCCGTGGCCGGCCGGTGCGTGGTGCTGAGCGTCAGGAGCACGGCGGCAGGCTAGGGGGCACCGGCCGGCCGGTCAGGCGCAATCACGACGCCCTCACCGGCTACCTCCGCCGTGGCCCGACCTGACTGACATCCACGGGGCGGAACCCGAGCTTGAGCGCCGGTGATCCGGGCTTCAACCGGAAGTCCTCTTTCGCCGCGTCCACAAACAGCGGGTCGGTGATGAGCGAGTTGGTGTCGTGACCTCGGGCGCGCCACTGCTCCCAGGTCCCGCCGGCGAACTTCATCCTCGCCGGGTCGCCGCCGGCGCGGGTGTCCCAGTAGAGATTCCCCTGGATGACGAAGCGGTCGTTCTTCCACGAGCTGCCCAGCAGCACGCCGGAGTCGAAGAAGACGAGGTTGTTCGTGAAGGTGAAGGAATTGTGCTCCTCGTCGCGCGTGCGCATGAGCTGGTGCTCGCGGTTGAAGGCGATGACGTTGTTGCGGATGACGTTGTCGCGGCCGTAATGCTGGTGAAAGCCCGCGCTCTTGCAGCGGTACACCACGTTGTCCTCCAGCACGATGCCGGTGCTGCCCTCGTCCGTGTACAGGCCCCAGCCGCCGTAGTCATAGCTGGCCACGTCGTGAATGAGGTTGTTCCGCACGGCGGTGCCGGGCTGGATGCCGAGCGTGTACACGCCGCCCATGTCACTGAGCCGGCCCTGGCCGATGTCATAGAGATGGTTGAAGGCAATGAGGTTTTCCCGGCAGGGCGTCTCCTGGTAGCCCCAGTTCCAGCCGACGGACACGGCCGTGTAGTAGAGGTCGTGGATGGCGTTGTGGACGATCCGGTTCGTGCCGGACTGAAAGATGATGACGCCCACGGCCGGGGCGAAGACCCGGCCGAGCGCGTGGATGTCACAGTCACTCACTGCGTGCGAGTGACTGGCGGTGAAGGCGTCCGGCTGGCGGTCGCCCGGCTCGCCGATCCGCACGCCGCCGCCGCCGATGCCCGTGACTTCACACCGGCTGACGCGCCAATGCCGCGCGCCGCGGCCCAGGTCGAGGGCGTACCCGCCGAGGTTCTCAAAGCGGCAGTCCTCGATCACGCCTCCGGCGGCGTGCTCCACGCGGAAGGCTCCACGGACCGGCACGGCCGCCTGCGGCGAGATCATCCCGCCGGCCGGCATCGCGTAGTCCGTGTGGGCGAAGGTGAGTCCTCGGAAGGCCACGCCGGCCACCGGCTTCCGGGCACCGGTGTCGCCCTGCACCCGCACGATCTCCATCAGGCGCGGGGCGATGATCTCGGCCTGGTTCGGATCTACGCCCGCGGGCGCGAGCCAGCGCAGCTCGCCGGTGGCGCGGTCGAGAAACCATTCGTCCGGCGCGTCGAGCGCGTCGGGCACGTTTTCGACCCAGTAGCGCGCGTCGGCCTCGGACATCCAGTCGGGGCGCGGCTGGTCCGCGGCGAGGGTGGCGACGCGGGCGGCCGCGTCCACGGCGAGGATGGGGACATGCAGGTCGGTCCATTTCTGGAGCATGACGAGCCGTGCGTCGAGGCGGCCCGCCCATTCCGGCCGGAGGTCGCCGGCGCGGAAGGGCAGCGTCATCGGCAGGCCCGTGCCAAGCGCTCCGGCCGCGCGGAAAAAGCCCTCGTTGGGGGTGCGGGCGCGCTGGGCCCGGCGGCCATTGACGAAGAGCTGGTGAAAGTACCACCGGCCCGCCGCCACCTCGGGCAGCGTCACCCGCCAGTGGCCGGGCGTGGCCTCGTCGCGCCGCCAGCCGGTGAGACGCGTTCCGCCGCTGACGACGGGGCGCGCCCCCGGCGCGGCGGCGAGCGTGAGGCCGGAATGTTCCGGCCCCAGCGCCAGCGGCGTCGTGAGTTCATGGCGGCCCGCGTGCAGCACGATGGTCCCGCCCGCACCGCGGGCGCGGTCTGCCGCCGCGATGACGGTCCTGAGCGGCTCTGCCGCCGTCCCGGCGGCGCCGTCGTCGCCGTCGGGACGGACGTGCCACTCCGCGGCGGACAGGCGGAGCGCGAGGCCGACGACGGGGAACAGACGTGGAATCAGCTTCATGGGGGGCGGACGCGGTTGGGAAAGGGAGAATTTGGCGCGGATCACCGACAGGCCACGCGGACGGCGAAGCGGCGGCCGGTCGGCCTCAGGCTTCGCCGCCCTTGGAGCTGAACTGCCCGGCCTTTTCGCGGAAGAGGATGTTGAACGTGGTCATCGAGCCGTAGCAGCGCGTGAGGTAGCCCTGCCAGTCGAACTTCTCGGCGTCGGTCAGCTTGTCGCTGGCGTTCACCTTCTGCTCGATGGCACGGAGGTTGTTCCGCATCATCACGATCTTGTGGAAGAAGGTTTCGAGCGGCACCTCCTTGGCCAGCAGCGCGGGATCCGCGGGGTGCAGCACCAGCCGGCCGCCTTGCCAGCGCGCGGCCAATTCTTCGCGCACGGCGTCGGGCTGCTCAAGGCCCAGCCGGTCGGCCACGGTGCGCACGGTGGCGGCGATGATCTCGGCCAGCGGCGCGTCGAGGCCGGTGAGGGAGGCCTGCGCCTCGCCCGGCAGCAGGCCGCTCAGCGCCGGGTCCACGGCGCGGCAGTCGCCGCCGTCGAACACCACCGTCGCGGTGATTTCGTCGAGGGCCTTCACCGTACCCATGCCGTAGGCCGGATGCCGGACGCGCTGGCCGATGCGCAGCGAGGAAATCTGCATCGCCCAAGCGTGCGAGCACCGGCTCGCCGGTCCACCGTTCTTTTGGGAGCCGGAGGGCCGGGCTTCCGGTCGCTTGACCTGGACACTTTACCCTGATCGTCGATGGAATCCCTGGAGAGAGGAGAGACAGGAGCACGATCAAGATTGAGGCCCTGCTCCCCGGGGATGGGTTTGCGGCCGGGCCGGCGGCTGTCCTAGCCTGACTTCTCGTCATGGAAACAAGCTTCTCCGCCGTCGTCACCGGCGCCGGCTCCGGCGTCGGCCGGGCAACAACGCTGGCCCTGCTTCGCGCCGGCTGGCGCGTGGCCGCGCTCGGCCGCCGCGCCGAACCGCTCGAGGAAACCCGCTCGCTTGCCGGCGAAGCCGCGGCGCGTGTGGTGCTCCACGTCTGCGACGTGGCGGACGAGTCGGCCGTCGCCGCCGCGGGCCGCACCCTGCTCGCGGAGCTGGGCGCCGTGGAGCTGCTGGTGAACGCCGCCGGCACGAACACGCCGCAGCGCAGCCTCGAGGTGCTGGCCCCCGCCGAGTACCGCCGGCTCCTCGCCACGAACCTCGACGGCGCGTACTGGACGCTGCAGGCCTTCCTGCCCGCGATGCGTGCGCGCGGTCGCGGCACGATCGTCAACGTCATTTCCGACGCCGCGCGGCAGGCCAGCCCCAAGGCCGGCCCGGCCTACTCGGCCAGCAAGTTCGGCCTCCTCGGCCTCACCCAGGCCATCAACGCCGAGGAGCGCGCCCGCGGCATCCGCGCCTGCGCGCTGATGCCCGGCGACATTGACACGCCGCTGCTCGACAAGCGCCCCGCCCCGCCGCCGCGCGAGGCCCGCGACCGGATGCTCACGCCGGAGGACGTGGCCGCCTGCGTCCTCTTCGTGGCCGGCCTGCCCCCGCGCGCGGTGGTGGAGGAGCTGCTCATCCGGCCGGCGTGAGCGGCTGAGGCGGCGGCTTTCCACCGAAGGCAACGAAGGGAACAGGGAGTCGCCAGGCGCGGCCGCGGGTCGCTCCCGATCCGTCCCTCTCCTACGAGGATCCGGCAGGCTGTTCTTCGTTCCCTGGTGCTCACCGCCCCGCCCGCCGGCCGGCGATTGCGGGCTGCATTTTTCCCGCCTCGCGGCCGGGCCGCGTGTGTCACAATCGCGCGAAATGACCGCCGGTTCGTTCCAGAGGACGTGTCGCCGCATGCTGGCCGCGTGGCTGCTGGGCCTCGGCCTCGCCGCCGGGGCGCAGGGCCCCTTCATTGCCGAGTTCCTCGCCAGCAACGCCGCCGGCCTCGCGGACGAGAACGGCGACCGCGAGGACTGGATCGAGCTGCACAACCCCGGCGCCGCCGCCGTGGACCTGGGCGGCTGGTTCCTCACCGATGATCCGGCGGCGCTGACGAAATGGCGCTTCCCCGCGACGAACCTTCCGGCCGGCGGCCACCTCGTCCTCTTCGCCTCCACCAAGAACCGCACCAACGCCGGCAGTCGCCTGCACACGAACTTCCGCCTCTCCGCCGATGGCGAATACCTCGCCCTCGTGCGGCCGGACGGCGAGACCGTCGCCAGCCAGTTCGCGCCGGAGTATCCGCCGCAGGCGCCCGACACGTCCTTCGGCGTGGTCGCCGGCACGAACGCCTTCTTCCGACCGCCCACGCCCGGCGCGGCCAACACCGGCGGCTTCTCGGCCACCGTGGCGGACACGAAGTTCAGCGTGGACCGCGGCTTCCACACCGCGCCGTTCGACCTCGTGATCACCTGCGCCACGCCGGACGCGCAGATCCGCTACACCACCAACGGCGCGCCACCCACGGCCACGACCGGCCTCGTCTATGCCGGCCCCGTGCGCGTCGCCGGCACCATGGTGCTGCGTGCCGCCGCGTTCCGCGCGGGCTTCATCCCCAGCCATGTGGACACGCACTCGTACGTGTTCCCCGACGACGTGATCCGCCCGGCGCCCACCGGCGCCGCGCCGCCGGGCTGGCCGTCCTCCTGGGGCGGCAACGTGGTGGACTACGGCATGGATCCCGACATCGTGAACAGCCCGCGTTACCGGGATACGATCAAGGCCGACCTCCAGACGCTGCCCTCCTTCTCCGTCGTAATGCGGTTGGAGGACCTGTTCGGCGGCGGCTCCGGCATCTACGCGAACCCGGGGCAGGATGGCATCGCCTGGGAGCGCCCCTGCTCGCTTGAGCTGGTGTATCCGGATGGGAAGAAGGGGTTCCAGATCAACGCCGGCATCCGCATCCGCGGCGGCTTCAGCCGCAGCACCAGCAACCCCAAGCACGCCTTCCGCTTCTTCTTCCGCGAGTCCTACGGCGACGGGAAGCTGAACTACCCGGTCTTCGGCCCCGGCGCGGCGGAGGAGTTCGACGGCTTCGACCTGCGCACTTTCCAGAACTACTCCTGGAGCTTTCAGGGCGACTCCCGCGGCACCTTCATGCGCGACGTCTTCAACCGCGACGCGCAGCTCGCCATGGGTTCGCAGGGCGAGCGCGGCGACTACTATCATCTCTACATCAACGGCCAGTACTGGGGCCTCTTCAACACCTGCGAGCGGCCGGAGGCCAGCTACGCCGCCACCTATTACGGCGGCCGGAAAGAGGACTACGATGTCATCAAGGTCGAGGCCGGCCCCTACACCATCAACGCCACCGACGGCAATCTCTCCGCCTGGATCACCCTCTACAACACGCTCCGGGGCGCCGTGACCGATGCCGTGTACCAGCGGCTCATCGGCAACAATCCCGACGGCACGCGGAATCCGGCGTATCCCGTGTACGTGGATCCGGTGAACCTCGTGGACTACATGCTGGTCATCCTCTACGGCGGGAACCTCGACGCACCGATCTCGAACTTCCTCGGCAACACCAGTCCCAACAATTTCTTCGGCGTCCGCAGCCGCATGGCCGGCACGCAGGGCTTCCAGTTCTTCGTGCACGACGCCGAGCACACGCTGCTCGACGTGAATTCCGACCGCACCGGCCCCTATCCGGCCGGCGACTCCTCCATCACCAAGAGCAACCCGCAGTGGATGTGGCAGAGGCTGCTCGACAGCCCCGATTTCCGGGCCCTCGCCGGCGACCGCGTCCACTGGCACTTCTTCAACGGCGGCGCGCTCACCACCGCCCGTGCGCGTGCGCTCTACCTCGCCCGCCGCGACCAGATCGACAGTGCGGTCGTCGCCGAGTCCGCCCGGTGGGGCGACGCCAAGCGCGCCACGCC
>JBJXFY010000445.1:0-6034 GCA_046155815.1 Limisphaerales bacterium
CCGCGATGGACTCGCCAACATGTACCAGGTCGAGCACGACGAGATGATCGCCTCCATCCGCAAGGGCGCCCCGATCAACGACGGCGAGTGGATGGCCCGCAGCACGATGGTCGCGATCATGGGCCGCATGGCCGCCTACACCGGAAAGGAGATTACCTGGGAGCAGGCGCTGAACTCGGAGGAGGACCTGGCCCGCTGGGTCACGAACCGCGAGGGCGCGGCCGGCAGCCTGGACTTCGACTGGAACCTGCCCCTGCGCGTGCCGCCCGTGGCCATGCCCGGCCAGACGCCGTTCGTGTAGGCGGCCCCATGGCGGCGACGCCGCATCGCCGATGAGCCTTCCGCGAAGGAGCGCCGGCCTCCGGCCCGGTGCGAAGCGACCGACTCACGACATGCCGGCAAGGTGCCGGCAGAACGCTCGCCGGGCCGGAGGCCGGCGTTCCGGGTCGGAGCACAGCCCTCCGCCTTGTCCCACCCTTGAAGCCGCGGCATCCTGACGCCTGTGCTGGCCGAAACATCCGGGCGCCTCTCCGGTTTCAACCTGTTCGAGCTGTTCGAGTTCCTGAGCTACCTCGTCACCGTGGTCGGCCTGCCGTTCGCCATCATCGTGTTCATCTGGGAGCAGCGGCGCGAGCGGCAGAACGAGGAGGAGGAGATCTTCCAAAGGCTCACCGACGAGTACATGGACTTCCTCAAGCTCGTCCTCGACAACGCCGATCTCCAGATGCTCCGCCGCAACGCCGTCGAGCTGGAACTGAATGCCGAGCAGCAGGAGCGGAAATTCGCCCTGCTTGGCATCCTCATTTCGATCTTCGAGCGCGCCTACATGCTGGTGTACGAGGACAAGATGGACCGCCAGACCCGCCGACTCTGGCAGTCCTGGGAGGACTACATGTGCGAATGGTGCCGGCGCGCCGATTTCCGCGAGGCGCTGCCCACGCTTCTCGAGGGCGAGGATGAGGATTTCCAGCGCTACATCACCCGCCTCGCCGCGGAAGAGCAGGCCAGGACCGTTGCCCGCACATGAATCCATCGCCTCCGCCGCGCCGCCTTCGCTGGTGGCCCGCCCTGCTCATCCTCGCGCTGGTCACGGCGCGCATCATTCAGGTCTGGGTCTTCAAGGACTACCAGCGGCAGTTCAAGGTCATGGGCACCGGCATGGCCGTCCTGGCCGGGCTTGCCCTGCTGCTCGTCTGGTGGCTGTTCCTCTCGCGTGTCCGCTGGCGCGCACGCTGGCTCGGGCTGGCCGGCACCCTCGCCGCCCTGCTGCTGGCCGCGGCGCTGTTCCGCTTTGTGGGCGTGTCCGGCGACCTCGTGCCGATCTTCGAGCCGCGTTGGCGAACCAGGCCGCCTGCTGCCCTGGCGGCCGTGACGAACGCGGTGCCGGCCGCTCCAGCCGCCGCGGCCTTTCCGCAGTTTCTTGGCCCGACGCGCGACGGTGTCGTCACTGGCCTTGCGCTCGCGACGAACTGGACCGCACACCCGCCGCAGGAACTCTGGCGCCAGCCGGTCGGCGAGGGCTGGGGCGGCTTCGTGGTGGCGGAAGGCCGCGCCTTCACGCTGGAACAGGACGGACCCCAGGAAGCCGTCACCGCCCGCGACGCGCTCACGGGCGCGCCGCTGTGGCGGCATGGCGAGGACGCGCGCTACGACAACCCGGTCGGCGGCGTCGGCCCGCGTACCACGCCTGCGGTGGCCGGCGCCCGCGTGCTTGCCGTGGGCGCGACCGGCGGCCTGCGGTGCCTCGACGCCGCCTCCGGCCGCCTGCTGTGGCGGCGCGATACGCTCCGCGACGGCGGCGCGTCGGTTCCGGAATGGGGCGTCAGCGCGTCGCCCTTCGTGTGGCGCGACCTCGTCATCACCACGCCCGGCGGAACCAACGGTTCCGTCATCGCCTACCGGCTGGCCGACGGCGAGCCCGCCTGGCGCGGCGGCACGGCCCGGGCCGGCTACAGCTCCCCGCGCGTCACTGCCCTCGCCGGCATGGAAAAGCTGCTCGTGTTCGATCACCTCGGGGTCTCCGCCTACGCGCCCACGAACGGCGCGCCGCTCTGGAGCTACGGCTGGCCGGTCGGCCACCCGCATGTCACGGACCCCGTGCCCTTCGGGACGGACGGGCTGCTCGTGTCCAGCGGCTACGGCACTGGAAGCGAACTGCTGCGCGTGGGCCTCACGAACGGCGCGTGGGCCGCGGAGCGGGTCTGGAAGTCCATCCGCCTGAAGTCGAAGTTTGCCAATCTCATCCTCGACGGCGGCTACGCCTACGGCCTCGACGACGGACGCCTGACCTGCATCGAAGTCGCGACCGGCGAGCGCCGCTGGCAGGGCACGCGCTATGGCCACGGCCAGTTGCTGCGCGTGGAGGAGGTGCTTCTGGTCACTGCGGAAAACGGCGAGGTGGCGCTGGTGGCGCTGGACCCGGCGGCGTTCCGCGAACTCACGCGCTTCCGCGCACTGACCGGCAAGACGTGGAACCCGCCCGCGCTGGCCGCCGACCTGCTGCTCGTGCGCCACGCGACCGAGGCGGCGGCCTTCCGGCTGCCACGGCGCTGAGTGCAGGGGAGTGGTCCCGGCAGCGCGGGGTCAAAACCTGCCTGCATACCACGCGAGAAGGAGTGCGATGAGGCCCAGCGCCACGGCGGCCACCAGCCAGCGCGGCAGGCCGCGGCGCCGTGGCTTTCCGCTTCCGAACTCCTCGCGGACGAAGCGGTCGTGGTCGAATTCCTCCCCGTCTTCGGGGAGGCCGAGGCGCTGAGAGGCGGCGGAGTCCGCCCAGCCGGTCCGGTCGTCCGCGCCGCATTCGGGACAGGCGCGGGCGCCGTCCGGCACGAGGGCGCCGCAGTTCGGGCAGACGTCCGGCGGCATCACGCCGGGCGCACGCCGGCGAACTCGCCGGTCACGCCGGGCTCGCGGGCGGCGTGGGAGAGCAGCGCGACGGGGTCCATGCCCCACGCGGCGGCCAGCCGCGGCACCTTGTCGAGGTTGACGCGCAGCTCGTCCGCGAGAGCCTCGTCGTCGGGTTCCGTGCCGCCGAGCGGCGGGCAGGCGCAGCCGAGCTGGCGTTCCTCGCGGGTGGCCTCACCCTCGTTCCACAGGGTTTTTCCGGCCCAGGCGAAGCCGCGCACCACCCGGCCGCCCCGGGCCCACGCCCAGCCATGGGCGCCCGTGGGCGGGTGGACGTGGAAGTACTGCGCGTTGCCGAGGCGCTGCCCCAGCCCGCGCACGAAGTGGTACACGGCGTCCACGTCGCCGGCCGGGTCGGGCACCGCCGGGCCGAAAATCATGATCCAGCCGTTGACCGGCGGGGTGAGGTAGAGTCCGCGGTGACGGGGGTGGTTGAAGGCGTCCTCGAGCGGGCAGGGCCGGGTGTTGGCGAGGCCGAGGGCGTTGCGGACGTCGCGCACGAGCGGAGCGCGCACGGCCACCCAGCGGTCCGGCAGCAGCACCACGCCGCGTGGCTGGGTCGTGCCGCCGAGGCGCGTCACCAGCGCGGGGGGCTCGTACTCGCCCTCGCGCCGGCCGCGGCGGAGGTACTGCGCCACCAGCAGCGCGCATACCACGCCGAGGCAGATCACCGCGACCAGAAGCAGAAGGAGAATGTACGCCACCACGTCTTCGTTGCGGAACGCCGGGTGCGCGAGGAGTTCCGGATCCGGTAGGGCGGGCGCGTCCATGTACTGGGCAGGGAACCTAGAAAGTCCGACCGCCGGTTCCAACGGAAAAGCGCCGGCCCAGCGCGGCCCGCACGCAGTCGCGGTGCAGCCGGTGCAGCGCGTCCGACGCGCCGCCCGGCGCCAGCGGCCGGCCATCCAGCGAAACAGCCCGCGCCACCTCCACGCCGGAAGACGTGACGACCACGGCGTCGGCGGCGAGCAGGGCTTCCGGCCCGGCGCACGACTCGTGGCAAGGTCGGCCCGCGGCGGCCAGCGCCTCCAGCAAGACCCGCCGCGTCACCCCGGCCAGCGCGCCGGTGGCGGGCGGCGGCGTGTGCCAGGCACCGTCCGCGTGCCAGAAGACGTTGCCCGACGCGGCTTCCGCGACGTGCCCGGCCGTGTCCAGCAGCAGCGCCTCGTCCGTGCCGGCCTCCTCGGCGCGCTGGCGGGCGAGGACGTTGAGCAGGCGGCTGCCGGTCTTGAACGGGGCCAGCGGGTCCCCGGCCGGCACGCGGAACGGCGACGTGGCCAGCCGCCATTTCAGCGGGCGCTCCGGCGAAACCTCCGGCGCGGGATGCGCGGTGATGATGACCCCCGGCTCCTCCGCGCCCGCGGGCGAATAGCCCCGGCGGCCGACGCCGCGCGAGACGTGCAGGCGCACCATGGCGCCGGACAGGCCATGGCGGCGCAGAACCTCCAGTGCCGCCGCCAGCAGCGCCTCGTCACTGAACGGTAGGCGGAGGCGAAGGAACTCCGCCCCGGCGTGCAGGCGATCCAGGTGCTGCGCCCACGCGAACGGGAGTCCGTCGTAACACCGGATCGTCTCGAAGAGGCCGTCGCCGTACAGGAACGAGCGGTCGAAGACGGAAACGCGCGCCTCGCAGGCGGGGACGAAGGCGCCGTTCAGGAAGACTTCCATCGCGTCACCCCGCCAACGCCCCGTCCCAGTCCTTCCACACCGGCTCGAGGCCGAGTCGTTCGAGCACGGCGGCCATCTCGGCGGGGCTGCGTTCGTCCGCAATTTCGAACTGCCCCGTCGCCGATGTCGTGCGGCCGGGCGCGGCCCACTCGCTGGCGTCGCCGGCCAGCTCCTCGATCCGCCCGCGGCGCGTGACGTGGACATTTTCCCGGCCGGCTCCGGTGTAGCCGCCCGGCTCCGTGTGGCTGCCGGCGCTGATCATCGTGATGCCGAGGGGAATCAGGCCGTCGCGCAGCGCCGCCGGCTCGCGCGTCGACAGCACGAGGCCGACATCGGGAAGGAACAGGCGCAGCGCCGCGACGAGCTGCACCAGCTCGCGGTCGCCCAGATGCGTCCACGGCTCGAACTCGCCCGCGCACGGCCGCAGCCGCGGCAGCGAGACGGTGACCTGCGCGCGCCAGCAGTGGCGCAGGAGCCATTGCGCGTGGGCCGCGACGCTGAGCGCCTCGATCCGCCAGTCGGCCAGCCCGTGCAGCGCGCCGATGCCGAGCCGTCGGAAGCCCGCGGCGTAGGCGCGCTCGGGCGTTGCCAGCCGCCATCCGAAATCCTTCTTCGGCCCGGCCGTGTGGGCGCGCGCGTACACGGCCTCGTCGTAGGTTTCCTGGTACACGACCAGCCCTTCCGCGCCGGCCGCCGTCAGGGGGAGATACTCCGCGGCTTCCATCGGCCCGACCTCGAGCGACACGGCCGGCACCACGGCGCGCACGGCCGCCACGCATTCCGACAGGTACCCGCCGGGGACGAACTTCGGATGTTCGCCCGCGACGAGCAGGATGTTGCGGAAGCCTTGTGCCGCCAGAGCCTCGGCCTCACGCCGGACCTCGGCCGCGGAGAGCGTGACGCGGAGGATCGGGTTGTCGCGCGAGAAGCCGCAGTAGGCGCAGTTGTTGATGCACTCGTTCGAGAGGTACAGGGGCGCGAAGAGGCGGATCGCCCGGCCGAAGCGCTGCCGCGTCAGGTTGCGGGCCCGACGCGCGAGCAGCTCAAGCTGCGCGCCCGCCGCCGGCGACAGCAGCGCGGCGAAGTCATCGAGCGTCGGCCGCGGTGCCGCCATCGCCCGCGCCACGTCCGCCGCCGAAGCCGCGAGGCTGCGTTCCCGCAATGTCGTGAGCGGCAGCGCGCCGAAGGCGGTGGCGAAGGCGGGGTCGCTCACGGGAGCTTTGAGCCGGACGCTGTCTCAGAATCCCGCCCGCGCCAGCTCCGAGTCGAGCTGCGCCTGGAAGTCCGAAAGGTCGGCCTGGGTGGGCTTGTACCCGGCGGTCTCCGCGCTGATGCCAAGGCGGCCCATCTGGTCCAGATACCAGGTGCCGCGCTGGCCGTCGCTGAAGGTGACCGTGCCGCTCACGAGCGCGCCGGGGCGCGCCCCGGTGTCCACGCCCACCTGCACGCCGCCGGGCCCGGC
>JBJXFY010000003.1:0-5719 GCA_046155815.1 Limisphaerales bacterium
GCCCGCTGGAACCGGTGGACTCATGGCTGCCTGAGTCTCACACGCCACGCAGCACCTCCGCGGTGGCACCGACCGTGGCCCCGATGTCCGCCTCCGTGTGCGCCGTGGAGAGGAACCCGGCCTCGAACTGCGATGGCGCGAGGTACACGCCGCGCTCCAGCATGCCATGGAAGAAGCGCGCGAACCGGGCACGGTCCGACCGCAGCGCATCGGCAAGGTTCCCGACCGGCTGGTCGCAGAAATACGCGCAGAACATCGAGCCGATCCGCTGGAACGTCACCGGAACGCGGGCACCGAGCGCGGCGTCCGTCAGGCCGGCTTCCAACGCGGCACCGAGCTTCTCCAACCGCACGTAGGCCCGGCCGTCGCGCAGTTCGTCCAGCGCCGCGATTCCGGCCGCCATCGCCAGCGGGTTCCCGCTCAGCGTGCCGGCCTGGTACACCGGACCGAGCGGCGCGAGCCGGTCCATGATGTCAGCGCGCCCGCCGAACGCCCCAACCGGCAGGCCGCCGCCGATGATCTTGCCGAACGTGCTCAGGTCCGGCCTCAGGCCGAACACCTCCTGCGCCCCGCCCCACGCGAGGCGGAAGCCCGTCATCACCTCGTCCGCGATCAGCACGACGCCTTGTTCGCGCGTCAATTCGCGGAGCAGTTCGAGGTAGCCGGGGCGCGGGAGGTAGAGGCCGGCGTTGGCGGGGACCAGCTCGAGGATCACCGCCGCCAGCTCCGGGCCGTGCGCCGCGAAGGCGGCGCGCAGGGCCTCGGGATCGTTGAACGGCAGCACCAGCGTCAGGCGCGCGAGGTCGGCCGGCACGCCCGCGCTGTCCGGCGTGCCGAGCGTGAGCGCGCCGCTGCCCGCCTTCACCAGCAGCGAGTCGCCGTGCCCGTGGTAGCAGCCGTCGAACTTTAGAATCTTGTCCCGCCCCGTGTAGCCGCGCGCCAGCCGGACCGCCGACATGCACGCCTCCGTTCCGGAGCTGCAGAACCGGATCTTCTCCACGGACGGCACGGCCTCCTTCACGAGCCGCCCGAGCGTGACCTCGTGGGGGTTGGGAATGCCGAAACTCGTCCCCCGCGCCGCGGCCCCCTGCACCGCCGCCACGATGCGCGGGTGGGCGTGCCCGTGGATCGCCGGCCCCCAGGTGCCGACATAGTCCAGATACTCATTGCCGTCCACGTCCCACACCCGTGCGCCGGCCGCTCGGTCCACGAAGAACGGCTCGCCGCCCACGGCGCGGAAGGCGCGCACGGGTGAGTTCACGCCTCCGGGCAGGTGCTGGAGCGCCTCGGCAAACAGGGCGTGGGATCGCGCACGGTCCATGCTCAGGAGAGGCGGTTTCCGGGAGTGGCCACAAACAATCCCGCCACGGTCAACGGGCGAAGCGGAAGCTGTCGCGCAACGGGCCGGTCTCCGTCCGCACCACCATGCCGGTGGCCACCCCGTGGCGCGCGAACCATCCGGCAGCCGTCTCGAGCACGAACTGGATGTTCCCCGCGCGCGCCGGCACGGGGTTGGTGTTGAAGCGTTCGAGGCGGTGGATCTCGAGGATGGTGCCGGCGGGGTCGAGGTACGCGCAGTCAATGTCCATCGGCACGTTCTTCATGTAGAACGCCGGCTGGTGGGTCTGCCCAAAGACGAAGAGCATCCCGGCGGTCTCCGCCACGTTGGTCCGCCACATCAGGCCCTTCATGATGTGCGGGACGGTCATGGCCACCTCGGCGTCCAGTTCCTTCGCGCCGAGGAGCAGCTTCAGGCGCGGCAGGCCGGCAAGTGGGCGGCCATCGTCGAGGTGCGACGGCGGCGGCGCGGCGGCGGCGGAAGCGGGCGGACGGTCGCAGCCGCCGGTGGCGGCCCAGCCGGCCAGCAGGGCCGCGGTCAGGGCAAAAGCACGGAACACGCGCCCAACCTGCGGAGAAGCCGATGGCATTTCAACCGGCGGCACATCAGGCCAGCTCGCTCCGGAACACACACACCGCCAGCGGCGGCAGGGTGAGCGCCACGGACCATGGCTGACCATGGGCCGGCGCCTCGCTGGCGGGCACCCCGCCGAGGTTGCCGTGGTTGCTGCCGCCGTAGAGTCCGGCGTCCGTGTTCAGCGCCTCCTCCCAGTTCCCGCCGGCGGGCACGCCGAGGCGGTAGCCGGTCCGGAGCACAGGGGTGAGGTTCAGCACGACCAGCAGCGGCTCCGTGCCGTCGGCGCGCTTCCGCAGAAAAGCCAGGACGCTCTGCTCCCCGTCCGAGCAGTCCACCCACTGGAAGCCGGCAGGATCATGGTCGGCCTCCCAGCAGGCGGGATGCTTCTGGTAGAGCCGGTTCAAGTCCTCGACGAGCCGCAGCGTGCCGGAGTGGAACGCCCCCTCCCCGAGCAGCCACCAGTCCAGCTCCGCGTTGTGGTTCCACTCCCGGGTCTGGCCGAACTCCCCGCCCATGAAGAGCAGCTTCTTGCCGGGAAAGAGCCACTGGTAGGCCAGCAGGCAGCGGAGGTTCGCGAAGCGCTGCCACTCATCACCGGGCATCCGGCCGATGAGGGTCCCCTTCCCATGCACCACCTCGTCATGGGACAGCGGCAGGACGAAGTTCTCCTGATACTGGTAGAGCGCGGCGAAGGTGAGTTCGTTCTGGTGGAACTTGCGGTGGACAGGCTCGCGCTTGAAGTAGCCCAGCGTATCGTGCATCCAGCCCATGTTCCACTTGAGCGAGAAGCCCAGCCCGCCGACGAAGGGCGGGCGCGACACCATCGGCCAGGCGGTGCTCTCCTCCGCGATGGTCGCCACGCCGGGATGCTCGACGTGGACGAGGTGGTTGAATTCCTGGAGAAAGGCGATGGCCTCCAGGTTCTCCCGGCCGCCGTACTTGTTCGGAACCCACTCGCCGTGCTTCCGCGAATAGTCGAGGTAGAGCATCGAGGCCACGGCGTCCACGCGCAGGCCGTCCACATGGTAGCGGTCGCACCAGAAGAGCGCGTTGGCGGTGAGGAAGTTCCGGACCTCATGCCGGCCAAAGTTGAAGATGAGCGTCCCCCAGTCCTGGTGCGCGCCCTGGCGCGGATCCTCGTGCTCGTAGAGCGCGGTGCCGTCGAAACGCGCCAGCGCCCATTCGTCACGCGGGAAATGCGCCGGCACCCAGTCCACGATCACGCCGAGGCCCGCCTCATGGAGTGAGTTGACCAGGTATTGAAAGTCTTCCGGCGTGCCGTAGCGGCACGTCGGCGAGTAGAAACCAGTCACCTGGTAGCCCCAGCTCGGGAAAAAGGCGTGCTCGCTCACCGGCAGGAACTCGACGTGCGTGAAGCCCGTCCGCCGCAGGTGGTCGATCAGCGGCCCGGCCAGCTCGCGGTAGCTCAGCGATTCACTGGCGGACTTTTTCCGCCACGAGCCGAGGTGGACCTCGCAGGTGGCCATCGGCGAGCGGAGCACGTTCCGCTTCTGCCGCCGCTCGAGCCAGGCCGCGTCACTCCACGCGAACTTGCGAGTGTCCCACACGATCGAGGCGTTCTTCGGCGCCGGTTCGAAGAACGCGCCATAGGGGTCGGTCTTGAGGATGACGGCCCCGTGATGATCGCCCAGCTCGTACTTGTAGAGCGCGCCCTCGCCGACGCCGGGAACGAAGATTTCCCAGACGCCCGACGCGCCCAGGCGCCGCATGAGGTGCCGGCGGCCGTCCCAGCCGTTGAAGTCGCCCACCACGCTGACGCGCTGCGCGCTCGGCGCCCAGACGGCGAAGCTCGTGCCGGGCACGCCGTCCGGCGCGCGCAGGTGCGCGCCCAGCTTCTCGTAGATGCGCCGCTCGTTCCCCTGCGCGAAGAGATAGAGGTCCGTCTCCCCCAGCGACGGCAGGAAGGAGTAGGCATCGCGGCCGCGGCTCTCCTGGCCGCCCGGCCATTTCACCGCGAGGTCGTAGGCGAAAACCTCCGAGGCCCCGCGGCTCACGCCCTCGAAAAGGCCCGCGTCATGCACCCGTGCCAGCGGGATGCGCGGCCGGGACTTTTCGTGGACCGGAACGGCCTCGACGGATTCCGCGCCTGGCAGCAGCGCCCGGACGACCACGCCGGCCTGGTCACCGAGCGGATGCATGCCGAGGAGGCTGTGCGGCGTGGCGTGGCGCGCGCCGACGAGGGCTTCCAGTTCCGCCGCAGTGAGGAGCATGGCGCCGAGCCTGCCACGGCCCGGCGCGGAGGCCGATTTTTTCTTTGAGGGTCGGACCGAATTTGTCCGGGGCGGGCCGCCACCCTGCGCCCGTCATGAACCCGACCGACCTGTCCTGCGACCAGATGGAACTCAGCTTCAACGCCGCCCGCCCGGCCTGCGCTCCGCGCCGCCCGGCCAGCCGCGCCGTGGCCCGCTGGTGGTTTGACCGGATGCGCGAAGCCGTGCGCCTCGCCGCCGAACGCCCCACCCCGGAGCCGCGGCCCGAGCAGACGGCCTTCAGCCTGCCCGCGCCGGCCACCCGGCTACGGAGGGCGATGGACCGGGCCGCCGGGCTGCCGGCTTGAGCAAGGCGCTGAGGTTCAAGGCCGGCGGACCAGAAACGATTCGGTCCACGATGGCGGCGTCGGAAGATCCCGTCTTCGGACACGATCCTTCCACGCCTCGTCCGTCAGCCGCTGGCCGAGCGGTATCTCAAACTCGTAATGGCTGAAGACCGGGCCGGCATAAACCATCCGGTCCGGACCGTTGTCCACGGCGATCATCAGCAGGTTCACATGCCCCACGCCCTGATGGAGTACGGCACCGGGATCAAGATCGGGGTCTGAAGGTCCGGCATTCAGGACATCCACCACGAGTTCGTCCGCCTGATTGCAGTCATGGGGCGGGGGCAGGGTCACGTTGTCCGGTGACGAGGGCGGGGGCACCGGCAGCCGTCCCTCGTTGCCCCGTAGGAACAGCCCAGGGTAGTGCCCGGTGTAGCGGCGCCCCTCGTAGCCGATGAGAGTTTCCATCCAGTTGTCAATCAACGCCGTTTCCTCAGGCGCGAGGGCAAGCTGGGCGAGCTCCTTTCTGGCAATGGACTCCAGCACCGCACAGGTGCCGGCGAAGCGGCCGAGGAAGACCCCAAGCTGCTGCTGCATGTGCGCCGCGTTGGCGTAGGGCACAGGCTGCCCGTCGGGATTGGCCAATGACATGTTCAGGGATGCGATCAGTTCGTCCGCGCGCAGCGCCATCCGGCGCATCCGTTGAAAAACTCCGGCCGCGGTTCGACAAACCCCGCCGGGTAGAAGCACCGGACCGGCGGAACCTCGACCGGCTTCACATAAAGCACGGTGTCGTGACGAAGCTGCGTCCATGAGGCCAGTTGGCCATTCACGTTCTTCATGGCCCACGCCCGTGTCTGCATGGCCTCCGGATACTCTCCTCCGGTTGTGGGCAGTGACAGCGCGCGCAGCGCAGCGAGCCAGCAGGTGTACAAATTATCGTCCCAGTGCGCGGCGGGCAGTTGATCCACAACCTCGCGCACCGCGGCGAGGTTGTGCTGGTACGGCAGGCCGTCGCGGAACTGGATGCCGTTGGTGCGCCGCATGTTTTCCGCCAGTTCCGGCACCACATCGCGGTTGGCCAGCGCGGCGAAGGCGACATCGAGGCTGTAACTGCGTCGCCGCCGAAGCCGCTCCGGCGGGGATGTGCCGGGTCGAAGCACGCGGTCGAAAACGACCTGCCCCATGGCCCACGAATCCACGGTGAACCGCTGGCCCAGCACGGCGAAGGAACGCGGCAGCTTGCC
>JBJXFY010000013.1:0-31447 GCA_046155815.1 Limisphaerales bacterium
TGTCCATGCCCAGCTTGATCACCTTCAGCGCCACCCGGCGGCGCACCGGCTCCTCCTGTTCCGCCATGAACACCGTGCCGCAGCCGCCCTCGCCGATCTGCTGGAGGAGCTTGTAGCGGCCGATGCGGGCGCCGGGGCCCTCGGACGCGGAGGCCGGGGGCGGGGCTGCCTCCGTGACCGGCTGTTCGAGGAACTCGGGCGACCGGGCCACGGCCCGCAGGAGCGCCTCGAGACGGCGCTGGCGGGCGGGATCGCCCGCGCAGGCTTCGGCCAGGAAGGCGGCGCGCGCCTCGGCCGGGAGTTCAAGCGCACGGGCGAACAGGGATTCCTCGTCGGCGGCGGGTGGGTTTGGCGGCGGGTTCATGGATTCACCTGCCCTGACATGCGCAATTCAGCGGGGAATCCTATCACCGGCGAGAAAAAATATCGCGGGGCGCTGGCCGCCGGCGCGGCGAGCGTGCCGCCGGCAGGCCAGCACACGAACATCGGACAATTTCCTGCTGCATATGAAGCAGGAAATCATCCTTGGTGTGACGGGATTTGCGCGCGGCCAGAGGCCGGCGCTTCGCGGACCGGGCAAACGAGCTGCTGCCAAATCCTGCGAGGCAAGCCGCCGCGGGGCGCGGCGGATACATTCGGCGACGAGGCGTCGCCGCCACTGGGCCTGGCGGGCAACGAAACAGTCAGTGGACGGGCTGGCAGCCCGTCCCACACTCCGCGCGTGACCCGGACCGCTGTCCTCAACGTGGTGGGCCTCACGCCCGGCCTGATTGGAGACCACACGCCCGCCTTGCGCGCCTTCCGCGACGCGGGGCGGCTGGCGCATGTCGTGCCGGCGTTCCCGGCGGTGACCTGCACGGCGCAGTCGGACTACCTCACCGGTACGCCGCCGGCGGCGCACGGCATCGTCGGCAACGGCTGGTACGACCGCGACCTGGCCGAGGTCCACTTCTGGAAGCAGAGCAACCATCTTGTGCGCGGCGAGAAGCTCTGGGAGACGCTGCGCCGGATGCGGCCGGGCTTCACCTGCGCGAAGCTTTTCTGGTGGTACAACATGTACTCCAGCGCGGATCTCTCGATCACCCCGCGCCCGATGTATCCGGCGGACGGCAGGAAGTTCTTCGACATCTACGCCTGGCCGTACTCGCTCCGGACGGACATCAAGAAGGACCTGGGCGAGTTTCCCTTTCCGGGCTTCTGGGGACCAGGCGCGGGAGTGAGTTCACCGGCGGGCGGTCCGGACTGCGCGACGCGCTGGATTGCGGAATCAGCCAAGTGGGTCGAGGAAAGACACCGGCCCGACCTCAGCCTCGTGTATCTTCCCCACCTGGACTACAACCTCCAACGGCACGGGGTCTTGGAAGCGAAGGCCGAAGGCAGAAGGCCGAAGGCGGAAGTGACTTCAGACCTTCGACTGATTGATGCGCTCGCCGGTGACTTGATCCGGCACCTTGAGGGCCGGGGCGTGCAGGTGGTGATCCTGTCCGAATACGGAATCACGAATGTCACCCGCGCCATCCACCTGAACCGGCTCCTCCGCGAACGCGGCTGGCTGGCCGTGAAGGAGGAGCTTGGGCTGGAGCTGCTGGATGCCGGCGCGAGCCGGGCCATTGCGGTCGCCGATCACCAAGTTGCCCATGTTTATGTGAATGATCCATCGCTTCTGTCCGAGGTGCGGGCCGTGGTCGAAGGAGTGGACGGCGTGGCCGAAGTGCTGGACAAGGAGGCGCAGGCGGGGCGGGGGATCGCGCATCCGCGGGCGGGCGACCTGGTCGCCGTGGCGCGGGAGGATGCGTGGTTCACCTACTACTACTGGCTGGACGACGCGCGTGCGCCGGACTTCGCCCGCTGCGTGGACATCCACCGCAAGCCGGGCTACGACCCGGTGGAGCTGTTTGCCGATCCGGCGCTGTCTCCGCTGGCGCTCAAGGCGCGGATCGGCTGGCGGCTGCTGCAGAAGAAGCTGGGCTTCCGGATGCTGATGGACGTGATCCCGCTCGACGCCGCGCTGGTGAAGGGATCGCACGGTGCGCGGCCGGCGGACCGGCAGGATTGGCCGCTGTTGATGGCGAAGAATCATCCGGCCATGCCTGCTGAAGTGACTTCGACCGGCGTACGGGATGAGTTGGTCAGGATGGTGAGTGGTAGGTGACTGATGAACGGCACATCCACGGAGTGAGGGGAGGCCCGCGGGCAATCCTCTGCCCGCCGCGAACGTGATTGAGATTCTGCCCGGCCTCCGTCCCGACGGCGGCGAGCGCGGAGCGGCGCGCCCTACCAGCCTCCCCGCATCACCGGGAATTGAAGCGACGGACGGAACCTCACCGCGCCGCCTCGTTGCCGTAGGTTTTCACGAGGTATTCGACGAGCGCGGGGATGGAGTTGGTGGGCACCGGCGCACCGTACTTCGTCCGCATCTTCTCGACCGACGCGAGCCACTGCGCGCGGTTGAGGCGCGGCTGGGTGGAGATGTAGTCGGCCGAGTGACACACGAGGCACTGGCCCTGGGCAATCACGGCGCCGGGGCCGGGCTTGAAGGCGGAAGTTTCGCGGGGCAGCACCCAGGCGTCGTCCGCGGCGGCGAGGGCGGAGGCAGCCAGGAGGAGCGGAAGGGCGGGACGGGCCATGTTCAGGTGATGGTGACGCGGACGGACTCGATCATGTTGCGCATGTAGCCGGCGGGGTTCCAGCGCGGTTCGGCCGGCTGGGTTTCGCCGCCGTGGGTGGTGGCGCGGCATTGCAGCGTGAGGCCGCCGGCCGCCGCGGGCGTGAACTCCGCCTGCCACTCGCGGAACGAGTAGCGGCCGAGGTCCGAACCCAGCGCGGCGGGCTGCCAGTTCCTGCCGCCGTCGCGGGACCATTCGACGGACTTGATGCCGCGCCCGCCGTCGAAGGCGATGCCGCGGAGAGTCACGGGCCGGCCGGCGGGGAGGCGGTCTCCGTCCGCCATGCTGGTGATGAAGGAGCGGACGTTGAAGCGGCCGATGGGGCGGGTGCGGTCGGGCTTGCCGCCGGGCTCGACGCAGGCGCAGTCGTTGTCGGGGATGCGGTAGGCGGTGCTCATCCACCAGCCGTCGAATTCGCGGTCGAGCACCTCGATCTCGTGGAGATGCTTGATCCAGTAGGTGCCGAAGTGGCCGGGGACGACGAGGCGGAGCGGGTAGCCGTTGAGCCACGGCAGGTCTTCGCCGTTCATCGCCCAGGCGAGGAGGGATTCGCCGTCGAGCGCGTGGTCCACTTCGAGCGCCTTCACGAAGTCCGGCGTGGCGGGCAGGAGCGGGGCATCGAGGCCGTTGAAGGTGACCTGCCGGGCGCCGGCGCGCAGGCCGGCCTGCTTCAGCACGTCCGCGAGGCGCACGCCGGTCCAGCGGGCGTTGCCCATGTTGCCGTTGCCGGACTGGCCGCCCACGACGCGCGGCTCGAAGAAGCCGCGGCTGTTGCCGGAGCACTGGTTCACCGCGACGACCTCGACGCGCTCGAATCGGTTCCGCAGCTCGTCCACGGACAGCGACAGCGGCCGCTCGACCGCGCCCTTGATGCCGAGGCGGAAATGCTCCGGCATCAGTTCGGCGGCGGGCGGCGGGGACTTGGTGAGGTGATAGCGGACGAAGAAGGCGTCGTTCGGCGTCAGCACGCCCTCGTTGAAGGCGGCAAAGGGCGTCTCCAGTTGCGGCGGCCGGGTGGTGAGGCGGAGCAGGGGGCGCTTCTGCGGATAGCGGACCAGCGGGCGGGCGCCATTGTCAAAGGGCAGCTCGACCAGCTCGTCCGCCGCGCGCGCGCCGAAGGCGAGCACGCCCGCGGCCGCCGTGGTCCGGGCCAGAAAGCGGCGGCGGCTGGAAGGCGGCTGGTGTGAATCCGCAGTCTGCACGTCACCTTCGATACCGGAAGACGGGCTCCGGGCTCAAAGCATTTTCCCGCCGCGGCTCCTTGGCGCCGGCGCACCTGCCGGTTTTCTTCGCCCCTCCGCGCTTCCGGCTTGGCCGCAGGTGGTCGGGCCGGCTAGGGAAGGCGCGTGAGTCCTCCCGCTTCTCCGGCTCCGGACGGGCGTCCGTGGTGGTCGCTGTTGAACCGCTACCACTGGTTCGTGCTGATTGTGGCCGCGCTCGGCTGGCTCTTCGACTGCCTCGACCAGCAGCTCTTCAACCTCGCGCGCGTCCCGGCGATGAAGGAGCTGCTCCGCACCTCCGCCGGTCCCGCAGACCCCGGCACGGTCGCGAGATTCGCCGGCTACTCGACCTCGATCTTCCTCATCGGATGGGCCATCGGCGGACTCGTCTTTGGCGTGCTGGGCGACCGCATCGGGCGCGCGAAGACGATGATGATCACGATCCTCACGTACTCGATCTTCACCGGCCTGAGCGCGTTTTCGAAGGGCTTCTGGGACTTCGGCCTGTACCGCTTCCTCACCGGGCTGGGCGTGGGCGGGGAGTTCGCCGTGGGCGTGGCGCTTGTGGCCGAGGTGATGCCCGACCGCGCCCGGCCGTACGCGCTGGGCCTGCTGCAGGCGCTGTCCGCGGTGGGCAACGTCACCGCCGCGGGCATCAGCATGTGGTTCGGCCACCTCGAGACCACGGGCGTGATGGGCGAGACGGCCGGCTGGGCGGCATGGCGCTGGATGTTCGTGGTGGGGGCGCTGCCGGCGCTGCTGGCGCTGGTAATCCGCGCCCGCCTGCGCGAGCCGGAACGCTGGCAGGCCGCGCGCCAGGCCGGCGGGCGGCCACTCGGCTCCTACAAGGAACTCTTCGGCCATCCGGTCTGGCGCCGGCATGCGCTGCTGGGGATGGTCCTGGCGTGCGCCGGCGTGATCGGCCTGTGGGGCATCGGGTTCTTCGTCATTGACCTCCAGCGGTCCGTTTTCACCAAGTCGTTCACGGCCCAAGGCGTCGCGGCGGACCAGATTCCTGGCCAGGTCACCTACTGGGCGGGCGTCACGTCGATGATCCTGAACCTCGGGGCGTTCCTCGGGATGCTGGCGTTCAGCCGGGTGACGCAGGCGATCGGGCGGCGGCCGGCGTTCGCCATCGCCTTCGTGCTCGCCATGTTCAGCACGGCCGGCGTGTTCTGGTTCTTCCGGGACATCAGCCAGCTCTGGATGATCTTCATCATGGGCTTCTGCCTGCTGGCGGTGTTCGGCGGGTACGCGATCTACTTCCCGGAGCTGTTCCCCACGCACCTTCGCAGCACGGGCGTCTCGTTCTGCTACAACGTCGGCCGGCTCGTGGCCGCCGCCGGCCCGACCGCGCTGGGCCTGCTCACCAGCGGCGTCTTTGCGGACAAGCCCGAGCCGATGCGCTACGCCGGGGTGACCATGTGCGCGGTCTTCCTGCTAGGCCTCGTCGTGCTGCCCTTCTGTCCCGAGACCAAAGGCAAGCCCCTGCCTGAGGACGAGCCCGCCGCGGCGCATTGAGCGGCCGGTGCCTTCTCCGCGTTGCGAAACCGGACGGGGTGGCGGACGTTGGCGGCACATTCGCCATGTCGCAGGCCATCATGGACCCGGAAAAGGTGCGGCGCTTCGCCGAGGAGCTGCACCGCTTCAACGCCGATCTTCACGGCCGGCTGAGCGCGTTGCAGGCGCGGTTTGCGGCGCTGGGCGACACCTGGCAGGACCAGGAGCACGAGAAGTTCAGCGAGGAGTTCCGCCAGACGCTCGCGGCGCTGCGCAAGTTCATCGCGCTCTCGGACCGCCACGCGCCCTACCTGCTGCGCAAGGCGCAGCGCATCGAGGAATACCTTCAGCAGCGCTGACCATGCCGGACCAGGCCCACGTCGCGTCCATCGAGGCCATCGAGGCTTTCCGCGCGCGGCTGCTTGTCTTCCGCGCCCGCGCGCGCACCACGGTCGAGGAGGCGTCCGCCGAGGTGGCGCGGCTGCGCCAGTGGTTGGACCACGACCAGCGGAACTTCTGGGAGGGCGAGATCCGGAAGCGCCGCCGTGCGCTCGAGGCCGCGCAGCAGGAGCTTTTCTCCAGCCGCCTCTCGAAACTCGAGGAGGCCACCGCCGCGCAGCAGATGGCGCTGCACCGCGCGGAGGCCGCCGTGTGCGCCGCGGAGGCCGGGCTGGCCACGGTCCGCCGCTGGAGCCGCGACTTCGAGAGCGCCGTCGCCCCGCTGGCGAGACGGGTCGAGCCGCTGCATTCGCTGCTGACGGTGGACCTCGCCGCCGGTGGCGCGCAGCTTGGCCGGCTGGTCGAGACGTTGTCCGTGTATGTGGGGCTGCGGCCGGAAGCCCCGCCAGCGTCGGATCGGTCCCATGCCGGCCCCGTGGCGGCGTCGTCTCCGGCGGACGGAGGGGCCGCGCCATGAGCCTGCGGGGCGCCCGTTCCCGCCTGGCCGCGCTGACGCTGAACCTGCGGCGCGACTGGGACGAGACCCAGCAAGTGTGGCACGACGACCGCAGCCGCGAGTTCGAGCAGCGGTACCTGGCCGAGCTCTTCGCGGCGGTGGACCGGGCTGCGGCCGCGATGGAGTCTTTGGACCAGGTCATCCAGAAAGTGAAAAGTGAGTGTGAGCAGAACATCGGGCATCCGTGAGACGCTGCAGCTCGTCGCGACGCTGCGGGACGTGGTCCGCGACCTCGCCGGCCGGGCGGCCCGGCTCGAGGAAGGATTCCAGGCGCAGGCGGGCGACGCGGCGCGGCGCGCGGGCGCGGACGCGCGGGCGGCGGCGGTGCGCTGCGTGACGGCCGTCCAGCAGGCGGAGGCGGACGTGTGCGTGGTGCGGGAGCAGTCCGCGGCGCGGCTGGCGCGGCGGCGCGAGCGCATCGCCCGGGCCCAGGCCGCGGAGCACCGCCGCGCGCTGGCGGCGGTCGAGGCGGAGGAGGGGCGGGTGAAGTTTGCGCTGCAGAAGGCGATGCTGGAGGCGGGTCGGCGGCAGAAGGCGCAGCTCGCCGTGGCCGCGGCGTTCCGAAAGGACGTCGAGTCGCGCCTCGCCGAGTCGCGCGCGGACTTCGCGGGGCACGAGGCGGGGGCCCACCGCGCGCTGGCCGGATTCCCGGCGCTGCAGCGCTGGCTCGGCGACGACGAGCGCTGGCCGGCGACGGAGGCCGCGGCAGGGGAGGAGCAGCTTTGCGCCCGCGTCCGGGCCGTGAACGAGGCGGCGGCGGCCGACGTGGCGACGCTGCGCGACGCCGCGCTTCCCGGCCTTTTCCGAGTGCTGCCGCTGCCGGTCCAGGTGCCCGTGCTCGCGGTCCTGCTGGCCTCGGTGTTCGTGCTGCCGCGGATCGGCGTGAGCGTGGTGCCGGTGGGCGTGGGCGCGTTTGTTGCCGGCAGCCTCCTGGTACTGGCCGTGGTCCTGGCCTTCGCGGCCCGGCGGCAGGCCGCGCCGCTGGCCGCGCGGCTGGGCGCGGCGTTTGCCGAGGCGCGGCAGCTCCATGATGCCTGCGCCGTGAAGGCCGAGATGACCCACCAGCGGGAGCAGCAGCGCCTCCAGCAGGAGTTCACCGCGGCCACCGGCGGGCTGGAGGCGGACTGGTCGCGCGCGGAGGACGAAATCGCGGCGGCCCGCGAGGCCCGGCCGCGGGCCGTGGAGCAGCGCAGCAAATCCCTTGCCGGGCGCGCGGAACAGGACAGCCGCAGACGGCTCGCGACGTTGGAGGCCGCCGCCAGCGCGCGCATCGCCGGCCTGCGGGCGGAGGCCGAGGCGGCCGCGCGGCTCGCCGCCTCGGGCGGGGAGTCGGCCGCCGCCTTGCTGCGTGCGGAGCACGCCGCCCGCGGGGACGCGCTGGCCGCGGAATGGCGTGTGGCGGTGTCGCCGGCCTACGAGGCCGCCGCGGCCGCGGAGGCGGACGCACGCCGCCTGGCTCCGCCTTGGGACGACCCGGCGTGGGCGGGCTGGACGCCGCCGCCGCGCTTCGCGGAGTCCGTCCGGCTGGGCGCGCTCGACGTGGACGTGGCGGAGCTCGCGGGAGGGCGGCCGGCCAACGCGCGCTTTGCGCTGCCGGGCGGGGGGCGCCTGTCGCTGCCGCTGTTCCTCACCGGGCCGCGCGAGGGCGCGCTGGTGCTCGAGACCGAGCAGGCCGGCGGCGCGGACGCGGTGGCGGCGCTGAACGCCCTCGCGTTCCGCCTGCTCGCCGCCGCGCCGGCGGGCCGCGTCACCTTCACGTTCTTCGACCCCGTGGGGCTTGGCGAGAGCTTCGCCAGCCTGATGCACCTGGCCGACCACGAGACGGGCCACATCAACGGTCGGATCTGGACGCAGGCGCCGCAGTTCGAGGAGAGGCTGGCCGAGCTGGGCGCGCACATCGAGAAGGTCATCCAGATGTACCTCCGCAACGAGTACGCCACGATCGCGGACTACAACGCGGCGGCCGGCGTGGTCGCGGAGAAGCAGCAGGTGCTGGTGGTGGCGAACTTCCCCGCCGGCTTCACCGACGTGGCGGCGCGCCGGCTCCTGAACCTCGCCGCCAGCGGCCCGCGCTGCGGCGTCCACCTGCTGCTGCACTGGGACCGCCGGCAGCCGCTGCCGCACGGCATCTCCGGGGACGAGCTGCGCCAGCACGCGCTCGTCGCGACGCACAACGGGCGCGGCTTCGAGCTCGCCGGCCAGCCGGTGCCGGGCACGGCGCTGCGTCCCGACGCCCCGCCGGCGCCGGAGTTTGCCACGGAACTCCTGCACCGCATCGGCCGGCTGAGCCGCCACGCGGGCCGGGTCGAGGTGCCCTTCCGCGTCATTGCCCCCGCGCCGGGCGGGGAATGGACCGAGAGCACGGCGGACGAGGTGCGGGTGCCGGTGGGCCGCACGGGGGCGACGAAGCTGCAGGCCTTTGCGCTCGGGCGCGGCACCCGTCAGCACGCGCTGGTCGCGGGCAAGACCGGCTCCGGCAAGTCCACGCTGTTCCACGTCCTCGTCACGAACCTTGCGCTGCGGTGCAGCCCGGACGAGGTCGAGTTCTACCTCGTGGACTTCAAGAAGGGTGTCGAGTTCCGCGCCTACGCCGCGCATCGGCTGCCGCACGCGCGGGTGGTGGCCATCGAGAGCGACCGCGCCTTCGGCCTGAGCGTGCTCGAGCGGCTGGACGAGGAGCTGCGCCGCCGCGGCGAGCTTTTCCGCGGGGCGGGCGTGCAGGACATGCCGGGCTGGCGCCGCGCCGCGCCGGACCGGCCCCTGCCGCGCGTGCTGCTGGTGATTGACGAGTTCCAGGAGTTCTTCACCGAGGAGGACCGCGTGGCGCAGCAGGCCGCGGTGCTGCTGGACCGCCTCGTGCGCCAGGGCCGGGCCTTTGGGCTGCACGTCGTGCTCGGCTCGCAGACGCTCGGCGGCGCGTACTCCCTGGCCCGGGCCACGCTCGGGCAGATGGCCGTCCGCATCGCGCTCCAATGCAACGAGGCCGACGCCAGCCTGATCTTCGACGAGAACAACCTCGCGCCGCGCCTGCTCTCGCGGCCGGGCGAGGGCATCTACAACGACCAGTCCGGCGCGGCCGAGGGCAACAGCCCCTTCCAGGTCGTGTGGCTGGGCGAGGACGAGCGCGACGGGCGGCTGGCGGAAATCCGCTCGCTGGCGGAGGCGCGGGGCTTCGGTGCACGCGTGCCGGTGGTGTTCGAGGGCAACGCGCCGTCCGACGTGCGCGACAACGCGCCGCTGGCGGCGCTGCTGGCCGCGCCCTTGCCGCAGCCGCCGGGCGTCGCGCGCGTATGGCTCGGCGCGCCCAACTCGATCAAGGGCCCGACCGAGGTGGCGTTTCCCCGCCAGAGCGGGGCGCACCTGCTCGTGGTGGGGCAGCGGGACGACGCGGTGCTGGCGATGTTCGGGGCGGCGCTCGTCGCGCTGGCGGCGCAGCATCCGGCGGAGGCCGCGCGCTTCGTCGTGCTGGACGCGTCCGCGCCGGACACCCTGGCCCGCGCGGAGCTGGACCGCCTGCTCGCGGCCGTGCCGCGCGCCGTCACGCGCGTGAACCAGGCGGAGCTGCCGGCGGCCCTCGCCCGGCTCGCCGCGGAGCTGGAGGCGCGCGCGGACGGCGTACCGGCGGCGCCGGTCCTTGTCTTCATCGCCGGCCTGCAGAACTTCCGGAAGCTGCGGCAGGATGACGACTTTGGCTTCGGCGCCGCCGGCGAGGAGCCGAACCCGGCCGCGCGGCTGCTCGAGCTGCTGCGCGACGGCCCGGCACGCGGGCTGCATGTGGTCGCCGCATGCGACACCTGGGCCAACGTGAACCGCTTCCTCGGCCGGAAGGGGCTGGGCGAATTCTCCGCGCGCGTGCTGTTCCAGATGAGCGCGGCGGACTCGGCGGCGCTGACGGACCTGCCGGACGCGAGCCAGCTCGGGCTGCACAAGGCGCTGCTGTTCCACGACCGCGAGGGGTCGGTCGAGACGTTCCGGCCCTACGGACGGCTGGACGGCGGATGGCTGGAGCGTGCCCGCGCCGCGCTGGCCCGGTAGAGCGGCTGCGCCCCGCTGTGGCAGCCCCCATGGGACAGGCTGCCAGCCTGGGCGCTGTTTGATTCGCGCGGCACGGCGGTGGCGGGGCCGGCGAGTCCCTGAGCGCAGGGCTGCGCGCCGCTCGGATACAGATGGAAGACCGTCGGGTCGCCGGTCTCACGGCGTTCCGGCAGGCTGCTGAATGCACTTTTGGGCTATCGGCCGTCGCCCCGGGACGCGGCCAGTTCGAGGCACACCAGCCGGTCCTCGGAGCGGAGGTAGAGCCGGCCGTCGGCCAGCACGGGGCCGGCCCAGCACGCGTACCTCAACGTCGGCACCTGCCAGCGGCCCAGTTCCACGGCCTTCTCCCGTGACGGCTCGAACAACCCCAGCAGCCCGCCTTCGCCCAGCGCGATCAGCCGCCCGTCGGCGAGGATCAGCGACCCGCGGCCGAACACCGGCGGCTGCGGGCTGCTGCGCGGCGCCCAGCGTTCCGCGCGCTCCCAGAGCAGCCGGCCCGTGGTGAAGTCCACGGCGCGCAGGCTGGCGTCCGGCTCGTTGCGCCCGCTGAAGGCGTACAGCGTGCCCGCGTGGAGGATGGGCGTGGCCCAGTGCGCCTCGAGGGACGTGCCGCGCCAGACCTCGTCCACGCCGCGCCCGTCCGGCCGCACGCGCAGGAGCACGGAGCCGATGCGGTAGTACGCGGCCGAGAGCAGGATGAATTCGCCTTGGACGACGGGGTTCGCCGCGTTCACGGACTCGTTGACGCGCGCGCGGAACCAGAAGCTGAAGTTCACCGCGCCCGTGGCCGGGTCCACGGAGACGAGGCCCTGGCGCAGGAGGCAGAGGACGTGCCGCCGGCCGTGGAAGGTGGCCGCCACCGGCGAGGCGTAGCTGGCCTGCTTTTCCCAGCGCTGCCAGCGCACGGGCGCCTCGCCGGGCCAGCCGAGCATGGGCTGGCCTTCCCAGTTTGCCGCGCCCACGGACTGCCAGAGCGTTTTACCCGACTCCGGGTCGAAGGCGGCGACGCCGGAGTTCGGCTGGCCGCCGAGCATCACGATGAGCCGGCCATCCTCAAGCAGCGGCGTGCTGCCAACGCCGAAGAACGCCTCGGGGATCTCGAACTCCTTCGCCGTCCCGCGCTGCCAGATCAGGCGGCCGGTGGCGCGGTCGAGGCACGCCAGCCGTCCCTCCGCGCCGAAAGTGAAGACGCGGTTTGAAGTGAGCAGCGGCGTGCAGCGCGGGCCGTTGTTGTAGCCGTAGGGATCCACGAACGCCGTGGGCGCGGCCCAGCGCCAGCCCGGGCGGCCGGTGGCGGCGTCGAAACTCTCGGCGATCTCCTCCTCGCCGCGGCGGTGGTGCAGCACGAGCTGGCCGCCAAGCACGGAGGGTGCGCTGTAGCCGGTGCCGACTTCGCGTTCCCAGACGACGGCCGGTCCGTTCGTGGGGAGGCGCGCGATGAGGTTCGTCTCCGGGGACGTGGCGTCGCCGGCCGGGCCGAGGAAGCGCGGCCAGTCCGCGCCGTGGACGTTCAACGAGGCGGCGAGGGCGAAGGCGAGGAAGGCGCGCACGGGCGGAATGTGGGCCGGCCGGCGGTGGAAAGCGATGCCGCGGGAGACGCCACGGCCGGCCGTGTTCTGCCCGCTGCGGGCGGTACAGGCGGCCTCATCAAGCGCCACGGAGCCGCGCCGGGCGGCGCGATGGCCGTGACGTTCCGCGGTCACCAGCGGTGCGCACGGAGGGCGCGCCCTTCCGCCTCAGTTCCGCGTGGAGGTGCGCTCCAGCACCCACTGGAGGTCGGCCCGGTCCTTCGGGGTGGCGAGCGCAGGGGCGTTCAGCCCGGTGGTGGTCACCCGGATGCGGGCGGTGACGCCCAGCCACTTTTTGATCTCGGAATGCCCGTCGGCAAACGTGAATCCCCCGGCGCCATTGTGGTACGAGGCCGGCGCGTCGCCCCAGCCCGTCGTGTTGTCCGGGTTGTTGAGGTAATAGCCGTCGTTGATCGAGTCCGGGTGCTCGTCGAGCATGACGAAGGTGAGGGCCGGCGTGCGGATGTCGGTGTCCTTGAGCATCTGGCGGAAGGGCACGTAGCGGTTGCGGCCGGTGAGTTCGGCCCCCGTGGGCGGTTCGCTGTAGTGGCCCAGCGTGGCGTTCATGGAGAGGCTGCGGGCGCGTTTGGTGAACTTGGCCGCCCGCTGGGCGCCGCTCAGGAAGCGATCCGCGGGGCACAGGTAGGCGCCGATGGAGTTGGCCGCAAACGGCGCGAAGGGGCCCTTGGTCAGATAGACGAGGTTCGTGATGTCCTCGCGGGCCTCCCAGCGCATCACGTTGTTGACCCAGTTGCGGAAGCCGTTGGGCTGGCCGGCATTGCCCGCGGCGATGGTGCTCTCGGTCGTATCAATGCCGAAGTTGTTGACCAGCCTCCCGTCGTTGTCGCCGTGGTAGAGGTTCCATGAAAGGGCGAGCTGCCGGGTGTTGTTCATGCACGTGATGCCCTGGGCCTTGGCCTTGGCCTTGCCGAGGGCCGGAAGGAGCATGCTGGCGAGGATCGCGATGATGGCGATCACGACCAGAAGCTCGATCAGAGTGAAGCCGTGCGGGGCATGCCGAGGGGTGGGCGGGGTGTTGGTCATGGCGGTCAGTTCGGACTGGGATCGTAGGGAATCCGGGCGATGCGGGGCAACTGTGCGTTGAAGGGCCCAGGCCCGCGGCGAAAGCGGCCGGTCGAAACCGGTTCGTGGGAGGCGATGGGGACCGTCAAAACCGATGCGGCTTCCGGCCGCGTTCACTTCAGCGCGACCCGGACCAGCGCGTGCTGCGCTCCTGCATCCAGAGAACGTCGCGGTTGTTCGCCGAGGTAACATCAAGCGGGATGAGCCCCTTGGTTTTGAGCCGGGGCGTCGTGCGGCCGTCGAGCCACTTCTTGATTTCGGCATGGCTGTCCGCGAAGCCGAGGCCGCCGGCGCCGTTGTGGTAGCTGGCCGGGTAGTCCACGATCTTGAACTGCCCGGGACTGTGTGCCCCGCCGTCCTTCATGCTGTAGCCCTTCATGTCCACGACGAAATAGCCGTCGTTGATGGAGTCCTCGCGTTCGTCAATGAAGACGAAGGTCTGCGAGGGGCCGGGATCGGTCATGTCGGTCTGCTTTACGTACACGCGCCAGCCCTGCGCATTCTCGGGCACCCAGCTTCCGGAGTTGCCCCAGCCGGGACCGCCCACCCAGTTGTTCATGGAGAGCGAGCGGATGCGCGGCACGGTGGTGCCGCGGTTGGGGCCGGACGTGGGCCGGGCCACGGATTTGTCGGCGGGGCATTTCCAAATGCCGACGGCATTGCCGCAGTAGGGCCAGAGGACGCTTTTCTTGGTGAACTGGTCGTGGTCCCAGTTGTTGGGGTCGCCGATGGCGCCGGGACTGGCATCCAGCCACGAGCCGCCAGTCCAGTTGGGCACCTGCCGGTTCTGATAGGTCCAGCCGCTGGCTCCGGGGAGCCTTTCCTCGCTGTCATCGGAGTACAGGCGCCAGGCGAGGGTCATCTGCTTGACGTTGCTCATGCAGAGGATGCCCTGGGCCTTGGACTTGGCCTTGGCGAGCGCGGGCAGGAGCATGCTGGCGAGGATCGCGATGATGGCGATCACGACCAGGAGCTCGATGAGCGTGAAGGCGCGGCCGGGCGGGGTGCCGCGCAGGGTTGGTTCGGTGGGCATGGCGGTCAGGGGTTGGGGGAGGCTGCAAAAATTGCCGTCAGCTCCGCAAGTGTGCTTTCAGGGGCACAGGGTGCAGACAAGTTCCCAACTCCAAATCCCCAGCTCCGACGGCGGCCAAGCCATGCGCCCAGCGGCCTCAAGGCCCGGTCTGGGAATTTCCTTGGAGCTTGGCGCTGGGAACTTGGAGCTTCACCTCCCATGTCCTCCTGCCTCGCCGCGATCACCGTTTACCCGGTCAAATCGCTCGACGGGCTGGCCGCGGACGGCGTGGCGGTGCTGCCCTCCGGCGCGCTGGCCGGGGACCGCGAGTGGGCGCTGTTCGATCCGGCAGGCGCGGTCGTGAACACGAAGCGCACCGCCCGCCTGTGCGCGGTCCGGGCGAGGTTTTCCGCCGACGGCAGGAAAGTGGCGCTCGGCACGGCGGGCCGGGCGGACCGGGAGTTTCTTCTCGAGAGCGCCGCCGCAGACGCCGCGGCGTGGCTGACCGACGCGCTCGGCGAGGCGGTGGAGCTACGGCGGGACGTGGTGTACGGCTTTCCGGACGACCTTGCCGTGCCGGGGCCCACGCTGGTGAGCACGGCGACCCTGGAGACCGTGGCGGGATGGTTTGGCCTGCCGCTGAACGAAGCGCGACGGCGCTTCCGGACGAACCTGGAAGTGGGCGGCGTGCCTGCCTTCTGGGAAGACACGCTGGTCGGTGCTGCGCCGGAAACAGGGACGCGCCTGCGGATCGGAGGCGCGGTGTGGCGTGCGGCGAGTGTCTGCCAGCGCTGCACGGTGCCCACGCGTGACAGCCGCAGCGGGGAGGCGCGGGCGGGCTTCCAGCGCGAGTTCATGCGGCGACGCGAGGAGGCGCTGCCCGCCGCCGCGCGGCGCGGGCGGTTCAACCATTTCTACCGCCTCACGCTCAACCTCGCCCCGGTGTCCGTGGCCCCCGACACGGTGCTCCACGCCGGGGACGCCGTGGAAGTGCGGCCCCCCTAGCGGCGGTGCCCCGTCGCAGCGGGTGGGCGCGATGCCTTGTCGCGCGGGCATGGAACCAGACACCGCGGCGGGGTGCCGCGGCCATGTCCGGCGACGAGGCGTCGCCGCCACCGGCCTTTCGCCTTGCCCCGGCGCGGGCCGCCCCAAACAGTCCGCGCGCCCATGAAAGTTGTGATCCTGTGCGGCGGCCGGGGCACCCGGCTCCGCGAGGAAACCGAGTTTCGCCCCAAGCCGATGGTGCCGGTCGGCCCCCAGCCGATCCTCTGGCACATCATGAAGTATTACGCCCGCTTCGGGCACACGGACTTCATCCTCTGCCTCGGCTACAAGGGCGACATGATCAAGGACTACTTCCGCAACTACCTCTGGAACACCTGCGACGTGACGCTGTCGCTGGGGCGCGAGGCGCGGGCGAAGTTCCACGACCGCCACGGCGAGGAGGACTGGAACGTGACGCTCGCGGACACGGGAGAGGACTCGCTCACGGCCCGCCGGCTGAAGCGCGTCCGGCGCTACATCGAGCCCGGGGAGACCTTCTTCCTGACCTACGGTGACGGCCTGAGCGACATAGACATCGCCGCCAGCCTGGCCGAACACCGCCGCGTGAACCGCGAGGTCACGATCAGCGCCGTGCATCCGGCCGGTCGGTTTGGCGCGCTGAGCCTCGATGACGACGGGCGCATCCACACCTTCCTGGAAAAACCGCAGGTCGAGGAGGCGTACGTCAACGGTGGCTACATGGTGTGCAGTGACCGGGTGTTTGACTACCTGCCGGAGGACAACGTGGCCTTCGAGCGCGAGCCCATTGCGCGCCTGGTCGCCGCCGGCCAGCTCCATTCCTTCAAGCACGAGGGCTGGTGGCAGCCGATGGATACCTACCAGGAAAGCCAGTATCTCAACCAGCTCTGGGCCGAGGGGCGCGCGCCTTGGAAGAAGTGGTAGGGAGCGGCTCAACGAATCAGCTGTGAGCCAGTCAACCGGCAATTCTGATTCCGCAGTTTTTGCCGCCTACCGTGGCCGGCGGGTGCTGGTCACCGGGCACACCGGCTTCAAGGGTTCGTGGCTGTGCGAATGGCTGCTGGCCCTTGGCGCGGAAGTCACCGGCCTCGCGCTGGCGCCGGATACCAACCCTTCCTTGTTCGAGCAGCTCGGCCTCGGGCGGCGGATGAACTCCATCCTCGGTGACATCCGCAACGAGGGCGGCGTCCGGCGGCTCGTCCTTGAAACGCGGCCGGACCGTGTCTTCCATCTCGCCGCGCAGCCGCTGGTCCGCCGTTCCTACCGCGAGCCGGTCCTCACGTGGCAGACCAACGTGCTGGGCACCATCCATCTGCTGGAGGCGCTGCGTGAACTCACGAATCCCTGCGTCGCCGTGATCGTGACTACGGACAAGTGCTACGAGAACCGCGAGTGGGTCCACGGCTACCGCGAGGAGGATCCGCTCGGCGGCCACGATCCCTACTCGTCCAGCAAGGCCGGCGCGGAGATCGCCGTGGCTGCCTGGCGACGCAGTTACTTCAAGGATTCGCCCGTTCGTCTCGCCACCGCCCGCGCCGGCAACGTCATCGGCGGCGGCGACTGGTCGGAGGACCGCATCTTCCCGGACATCATCCGGGCGCTTTCCCGAAGGCAGCCGGTCAGGGTGAGGAACCCGCGCGCGACCCGTCCTTGGCAGCATGTGCTGGAGCCGCTCGGCGGCTATCTCACACTGGCCGCCCGACTCGCCGTCGCGCCGGCCGGGCAGGGGGCGCTGGCGTCGGCCTTCAATTTCGGCCCGGGCCACGAGGCCAACCGCACCGTGCGGGAACTGGTGGAGGAGGTGCTGCGGCACTGGCCTGGGCAGTGGCAGGACGCCAGCGATCCGAACGCCGTCCACGAGGCCGGCCTGCTCCAGCTCAGCAGCGACAGGGCCGCGGCGCTGCTCGGCTGGTCGCCCGTGTGGGGCTTTGCGGAGGCGGTGCGCGAAACCGTGCGGTGGCATCATGACGCGCAGGATCCCGACCGCGTCGCCGCGCTCACCCGCGACCAGATCGCCGCGTACCAGGCCCGGGCCGCCCGGGGCTGATGCCCTGTTTCATCGAATGCCTAAGGAGTTCCTCAGCATCACGATCCCGACGCGCAACCGTGCGCATCTGCTGCGCGACCTGCTGGCGTCCCTCGCCGCCGAGATTGATTCGGCGCAACTCACTACGGAAGACGTGCGAATCTACGTCTCCGACAACGCCTCGACCGATGCCACGCCGTCGGTGGTTGAAGAAATGCTCGGGAGCCATCCCCACCTGACCTACACCCGCAACGCCACCAACATCGGGGCGATGGGAAACGTCCTGCTCTGCGCCGCCAAAGGGGAAGGCGATTTCCGTTGGATCATTGGCGACGATGAGACTCTGCCAGCCGGTACGCTGAGTTACCTGCTCGGGCACCTGCGCCGGCACCGGCCGGGATGGTTTGTACATTCTGATGGCGGAAGCTATGCGCGGGGCCTCCGCCTGCCGCGAACGTTTGGTAACATCCGAGACTTCGTCCGCGCCGCCGCGCAGGATGATCCGGAGACCTTGATGACCGCCGGAGCCATCTCACTGAACACCTTCAGGTCAGACTGCTTTGACCACGGACTGGCCGCGTCGCTGCAGGGCATCAGCACCTCTGCGCATTTTTTCGGGCTCATGAAGGGGCTGCACCAGACGGGCGCGCCGGTGTTTTTCACGGAACGGCGGACGATCATCTTCCGGGAGCTGAGGCCGGCGCCGTCGGACCACGAGTTGCCGGATGATTCCGACGGAAACTGGAGCCGCTGCCTGAGCTGGGTGCGGGATGAATTCGGCCTGCCCGACCTCGACCCGGAGATCCACTCACGCCTCGTTTCGCGCAACCTGCTGACGCAGCTCCGCCGCCATCCGTGGGCGACGCTGCGTAACCATGCGCCGCTGTTCCTCATTCCAGGCACATACCCGCGCCTGGTGAAGCGGCTGTGGTATGGGCTGAAGTGACGGTTCTCATGGGGACGGCCTGGCTCCTGCGGCCTGGAAAACTGTCACTTGATGCGGGGGCGGAACCGCCCGACAAATGAAGAGCCATGAAGCTGCACCTGCTCACCGTGTTGATGTTAACGGCCACGCTGGCCGCCCCCGGCCAGGGCAACTTGGTCTTCAACGGCGGCTTTGAAGACGGGGCCTTTGACCAGAACACTTCCTTTCCGGGACGCATGCTGCTCAGCAACGGTACCCAGCAATTGCCGGGTTGGACGGTTTCGGTCGGCTCCGGAGCCTTCGCTTACGTGTGGCGCATGAGGACGCCGAACGTAGCCAAGGAGGGCGGCCACATGCTATCCCTCGACAGCAACACCGCGGTTCCGGGGAGCGGTGTTTCACAGTCGCTGGCCACCGTGCCTGGGCAGGAGTACTTGCTGTCTTTCTGGTATTCGAACGAGGGAATGGAAGGGACATCGCTCACGCAGGTGTACATCAACGACCGCCTCCTCGGCTCGGTCACGCACCAGGGCAGCGCCCCTGCCGGCGACGTGTTGGACAGCTTGGACTGGTCCCAAACGTCCTACGCCTTTACGGCGCACGGTGCCGCTTCAACGCTAAGATTCCTGGACGCGACTTCCGGCGTTCACAATACGATCCTCGACGGCATCTCGGTTGTGGCGGTTCCCGAGCCGGGCGGACTGGCGATGCTGGTCGGGGGCGGAATGGTGGTTGGACTCGCCCACCGCGCGCAGAGGCGATAGGGTCGGTCCATGAACATTACGGTGGTGAAGGAAGGCAATGTCCTCCGCATACTGCATGGGGCCGCGGACATCGCCGACGGCACCCGGCTGGTGGTGGTGCCCCGGTCGCCGGGAACGGGTTACAGCGCGGACGAGGCGGTCCAGCTTGAGAGCATCTTCGCTGAGACGGAGGAGGACTGGAGCACGGACCTGGCCCCTTTCCGGGCCGACTCCCGACCGGTGAGCTGAACGTCCACGTCCAGAACTCATGCCTGATGTCGTTCCCGGACGGTTGTTCGAGATTGCCTGGCCTTACACGGACCTCAGCGGCTCCAAGACCCGGCCTGCCGTCGCCATGACAGGAGCCGACGCCCTGGGAGACGTCGAGTTTCTGATGGTCTCGACCAAGGGAGACCATGCCGACGCGCGGCCGCTGCAACCGGAGGATTTCACGGATGTTCGTCTGCCGCGGCCTTCCTTCGTGCGGCTGGGGCGTCCCTTGAAACTCCGCCTAGACCGTGCCCGACCGCTGGTGCAGCAGCTCACTGCAGATGCCTTGAACCGTATCCGGCGGGAGGGCCTGCGGCGGGCAACCCGGAGTTACGCGGAGGCGGTGCACCCGGCATTTTCGCCCGCGCACGAGGCCGATGAACGGACGTTCCACCCCGGCACGACCACCGTCCCCTACGCCGGCCGCGTCTTCGACGCCGACGAAGTGGAGGCGGCCGTCGCTGCGACGCTCGACTTCTGGCTGACGCTCGGGCCCGAAGGAGACGCGTTTGAAGGGGAACTGGCGAAGTTGCTGGGCGTGCGCCGTTCCATCCTCGTCAACTCCGGCTCCTCCGCGAACCTCGTCGCCTTCGCCGCGCTCACCAGCGCGAAGCTCGGCGAGCGGCGCATCGCCCCGGGCGACGAGGTGATCACCGTCGCGGCGGGCTTCCCGACCACGGTCGCGCCGATCCTTCAACACGGCGCGGTCCCGGTGTTCGTGGACAACGATCTGCTCACGCTCAACGCACGCGTGGACCAGCTCGAGGCCGCGCGCTCGCCGCGCACGAAGGCGGTGATGATGGCCCACACGCTGGGCAATCCCTTCGACCTCGCGGCGGTCAAGGCCTTCTGCGAGCGCCACGGCCTGTGGCTCGTCGAGGACAACTGCGACGCCCTCGGCAGCACCTACGACGGCCGGCTCACGGGCACCTTCGGCGACCTCTCCACGCAGTCCTTCTACCCGCCGCACCATCTCACGATGGGCGAAGGCGGCGCGGTGAACGTGGTCCGCGACATGCGGCTCAAGGTGCTGGCGGAGAGCTTCCGCGACTGGGGCCGGGACTGCTGGTGCGCGAGCGGCAAGGACAACACCTGCAACAAGCGCTTCGGCTGGCAGCTCGGCGAGCTGCCCGAGGGCTACGATCACAAGTACATATACAGCCACCTCGGCTACAACCTGAAGCCCCTCGACCCGCAGGCGGCCATCGGCCGGCAGCAGTTGAAGAAGCTGCCGGGCTTCATTGCCGCGCGACGAGGGAACTGGCAATTCCTGCGCGCCGCGCTCGCGCCGCTGGAGGAGTTTCTCGAGTTCCAGCTTCCCACGCATGCTTCCGGCCGAACGCCGGAAGGCTTCGCCTGGGATGCGTCCGGCCACCGCACCGATCCGAGCTGGTTTGGCTTCATGATGCGCGTGCGGCCCGGCGCACCGTTTTCCCGCCGCGAATTCGTCCGCGCGTTGGACGTGGCGAAGATCGGCAATCGGATGCTGTTCGGCGGCAACCTCGTCCGGCAGCCGGCCTTCGTGCAGTTGAAGCGCGACCAGCCCGGAGCGTTCCGCGTCGTCAGCGACCTTGCCGGCGCGGACTGCATCATGAACGAGGCGCTGTTCATCGGCGTGTATCCGGGCCTCACGCAGGCGATGCTTGATTACATGGCGGAGACCATCACGCGCTTCGTGCGCCAGCACTGACGCATGGCCCGCGCGCACCGCGAACTGCTCGAAGCGGCCGTGGCGTCCGCCGGCCCGGCGCTGGCCCCGCTGCGCGACGCTGCGGTGTACGTCACCGGGGCGTCCGGCTTCCTCGCCGCGAGCCTGCTGGCGTTTCTGAAAGTCGCCGACGAACGGCACGGCCTCGGGCTGCGGTTGGCGGGCAGCGCGCGAAGGACTGCGGCGCAAGTCCCGCTGTTCCGCTACCTTGACGTCGCTGCGCCCGCGACGTGGGAAGTCGCGCCGGCGGAAGCGGCCGTGCTGCCGGCGGCGGACGGGCTGATCGTCGTGCATGCCGCGTCCTACGGCTCGCCGCGGGATTACCTGCGCGAGCCGCTGGCCACCTACGAGGCGAACACCACCGCGCTGCTGCGACTCTATCGCCAGGCTGCGGCCCGCGGGGCGCGGCACTTCGTCTACGTCAGCACGGCCGAGGTCTACGGGCAGCCGCCGGAGTCCGCGATGCCCACGCCGGAGGACTACATCGGCGGGCTGGACACGCTGGCCGTGCGCTCCGTGTACGGGGAATCCAAGCGAATGGCCGAGGTTTTGGGCGCGTGTCTGGCCGCCGAAACCAGCGTGCCCTTCACCGCGCTGCGGCCGTGGAACCTCTACGGCCCGGGCCAGCGGCGTGACGACGGCCGGGTGCCGGTGGAATTTCTCAGACAGGCAGCAGAAGAGGGCGCCATCATACTTGCAAGCGACGGCACGCCGCGGCGGTGCCCGTGCTTCGTCTGGGACGGCATCCGCCAGATCGCCGCCACGCTGGGCGCGTCGTCCGCCAGCCCGGTGGCGTGGAACATCGGCAATCCCGCCGAGGAGATCACGATGCTTGACCTCGCCCGCCGCTGCGCCGCCACAGCCGGCCTCCCGGCGGATGCCGTGCGCTGGAATCCCGCCGCGAAGGCCGGCGGCATGTCGCGGAGCGTGCCCGACGTGTGCCGCGTGCAGGCGCTGGCCGGCGACGTTCCGTTCAGGCCGCTCGCCGACGGGCTGGCCGCCACGCTCGACTGGCTGCGCTTTCTCGCCCGCCATGCTTGAACTGCCGCTCCAGCCGACGTGCCGGCTCTCGGGCGAACCGCTCGCCGACGCGCCGCTGCTCTTCGGGCTGCCATCCTGCCCGCTGCCCGGCGTGTATCCGCCCACGGCGGAGGAAGCCCTGCCGCTTCGCACGCCGCTGCGCGTCGTGCAGGCCGCGCGCAGCGGGCTGGTGCAGCTCGCGCACCGGCTCGATCCCGCGGTGTACGCGCGCTACGCTTTCGCCGGCGGCGCGGCCCCGGGCTACCGCGGCTACCTCGAAAAGTTCGCTGTGCGGGTCGCGGAGCGGTTTCCGCGCGGGGCCGCCGTGCTCGAGGTTGGGTGCGGCGACGGCACGCTGCTGCGCCACCTGCGCGACGCCGGTTTCGCGGACGTGTTCGGCATTGATCCCAGCCTGCCGGCCGCGGCCGACACGGGGCTGCCGTTGGCGCGCGGCTTCTTCCCGCAGGATCTGCCGGCGGAGCAGCGCGAACGCCGGCACGACCTGATCGTCCTGCGCCATGTCCTCGAGCACATCGAGGCACCGGTGACGTTCCTGCGTGAATTGGCGCAGCGCCTGAGGCCTGCGGGCGAGTTGTGGATCGAGGTGCCCGACCTTGCCTCGACCGTAGCCCGTGGGCTGTGGAGCAACTTCTACCAGCTTCACTGCAACTATCTCGAGGCCGCCACGCTGGACGCGCTCGCCGCGACCGCCGGCCTGCGCAGTCGCGAGGCGGAGGTCGTGGAGATTTTCGGTGGCTCGCTGCTCCATCGCTACGCGCCGGGAGAAGCCGTCGCGCCGCCGGCCCCGCGCCGTTGGCCGCAGGTCGCCGCCGAAGTGGAGGGCTTCCGCGCCGCCGTGCTCGCGCTTGCCGCGGCGATGCCCGCCGGGATGGTCGGCTACGGCGCGGCGGAGCGCACTGCCATGACCTTTGGCCTTTGCCCGGAACTCGCCGGCCGCATCCGACGCCTGCACGATGGCAACCCGCACCTCGCCGGGCGCTTCCTCGCCGGCACGGACATTCCGATTGCGGCGAAGGAAGCCCTCTCCGCCTCGCCGCCGCCGGGCGTGCTGATCTTTGCCGTGTCGCACTGGCGCGAGATCGTGCGCGACCTGAGCGCGCGCTTGCCGGGCGAAACCGTCGTCGGGATTGTCGGCGACGGCTTTCCCCGCGCCAGGCTGGCTGACCATTCCTGACATGGACACCCGCGCCTTCGCCCGAGATATCCGCGCGCATGCCGTGCGGATGGTGGCGCGCGTGAACGCCTCGCACATCGGCGGCGCGCTCTCGATGGCCGACCTGCTCGCGGTGCTCTACGGCGGCGTGCTGGATGTGCGGCCCGACGAGCCGGCCTGGCCGGCGCGTGACCGCTTCCTGCTGAGCAAGGGCCACAACTGCACCGCGCTCTATGCGACGCTCGCGTTGCGCGGCTTCCTGCCCGTCGAAGAACTCGAAACCTACGGCCGCGACGGCTCGAGGCTGATGGCGCATGTGAGCCACAAGGTGCCGGGCGTCGAGTTCAGCACGGGATCGCTCGGGCATGGGCTGGGTTTCGGCTGCGGCAAGGCGCTGGCGGCGAAACGGCGCGGGAAGGCGTGGCGGACGTTCGTCCTGCTCAGCGACGGCGAACTGGACGAGGGCTCGAACTGGGAAGCCATCCTGTTCGCCGGGCACCACGGGCTGGAGAACCTCGTGGCCGTCGTGGACTACAACCGCATCCAGAGCCTCGGCCGCGTGGAGGAGGTGCTCGAGCTGGAGCCGCTGGCGGACAAGTTCCGCGCCTTCCGCTGGGGCGTGCGCGAGGTGGACGGGCACGACCACGACGCGCTGCGGGCCGCGTTCGCGGCGCTGCCGTTCGAGCCGGGCCGGCCCTCGGTGCTGGTCGCGCGCACGGTGAAGGGCCGGGGCGTGGACTACATGGAGGACGACCTCGCGTGGCACTATCGCGCCCCGGTGAAGCCGGAGCTGCTGGAGAGCGCGCTGCGGCAGCTTGGCGATCCGGCATGAGGACCGCCTTCATCAACGCCCTGCTTGCCGAGGCCCGCACGAACCCGCGGCTGTTCCTCGTGGTCGGCGACCTCGGCTACTCGGTGGTCGAGCCGTTCGCGGCGGAGTTCCCGGACCGCTTCCTCAACGCCGGCGTCGCGGAGCAGAACATGACGGCCGTGGCCGCCGGCTTGGCGAGCGAGGGCTTCCACGTCTTCACCTACTCCATCGCGAACTTCCCGACGCTGCGCTGCTTCGAGCAGATCCGGAACGACGTGTGCTACCACGGCCTGCCCGTGACCGTCGTCGCCGTGGGCGCGGGGCTGGCGTACGGCAACCTCGGCTATTCGCACCACGGGGTGCAGGACATCGCTGTCATGCGCACGCTGCCCGGCCTCACGCTGCTCAGCCCGGCCGATCCCGGCGAGACGACGGCGGCGGTGAAGCACCTCTCCGCGCGGCCGGGGCCGGGCTACCTGCGGCTCGGCAAGGCGGGCGAGAAGGTGCTGCATGAGGTCGCAGCGGACCTCGCGGCGGGGCCGGTCGAGGTCCGCGCGGGCGACGATCCCGTGGCGCTGGCCGCGACCGGCTCGGTGCTCGTGCTGGCGCTGGCCGCGGCGGACGCGCTGGCCGCGCGCGGGCGGCGGGTGGCGGTGTACTCGTGTCCGTGGCTGCGGCCGGCGGACACGGCGTTCTTCGCGCCGCTGTGGCGGCATCGGACGGTGGTGACGGTGGAGGAGCACCTGCTCGCCGGCGGCTTCGGCTCGCTGCTACGCGAGCTGGCGCCGGACGGCGTGCGGCTGCGTTCGCTGGCCGTGGCCGAGGAGGTGGCCGGGCTGGTCGGCTCGCAGGACTGGCTGCGGCAGCGGGCCGGGCTCACGCCGGAGGCGCTCGTGAAGCTGGTGGACGGCGCGAAGCAGGGCTCGCTGGAGCTCGCCGCTCCGAGACCCGGCGCAACGTGAAACTGGTGGACGCTGCGTGAACTGCGCGGCGAAGTTGCCCCCGTCGAACATGCCTGATTCCTCGTCCCGTTCCGCCGCCTGGCGTTCACTGGCCGCCCTCGTCGGCGTGCTGGTCGTGGTGCTCGCGTGGCTGTTCCGCGACAACTTCAACCCCGCGCTGTGCCTCTTCGCCAACGACGGCCCGCTCGGCCTCGCGAAGGCGGCGCAGTACCGCGACCTGCTGAACCCGCGCAGCCTGCTCCAGACCTGGGCCGACCTGAACTGGGTGGGAATGTACGGCGGCACCAGCCCGCTGCCGTTCACCACGTCGCTCTTCCTGCTGCTGGACCCGCGGAACTTCATCAGCTTCGCGCCGCCGCTGATCAGCCTGTTCCTCGGGGTGTGCGCGTGGCTGTTCTTCCGGGCGCTGCGGTTTCATCCGGCGGTGTGCGCGCTGGGCGGGCTGGCGGCGGCGCTGAACGGCGACTTCTTCAGCTACGCGGCGTGGGGCCTCTCCTCGCTGCCGGCGTGCGTGGCGGCGGTGTTCCTCGCGCTGGCGGCGATCGCGGCGCCGTGGCGGCACGGCTGGCTCCGCTGGCCGCTGGCCGGCGTGGCGCTGGGCTGCGCGCTCATGGAGGGCTTCGACAACGGCGCGATCTTCAGCCTGTACGTGGCCGCCTTCGCCGTGGCGTGGATGTGGTTCGGCCGGCGCAACGAAGCGCCCGCCCGCGCACTGCTGGGCGGCGGCGCGGGCGTGGCGGTGATCGCCGCGGTGTCGGCGGCGACCGCGGCGCACATCCTGCTGATGCTGGTGACGACACAGATCCAGGGCGTGGCCGTGGCGCAGCGTGATACGGGCGACAGCCGGGCGAACTGGAACTTCGCCACGCAGTGGAGCCTGCCGCCGGCCGAGAGCATCCGCGCCGTGATCCCCGGCCTGTACGGCTACCGCATGGACACGCCGGGCGGCGGGCAATACCGCGGTGCGGTGGGGCGTGATCCGGCGTGGGACGCTTACTTCGCGCAGCCAAACCCCGACCCGTCACGTCCGCCGGCGGGTTTCCTGCGCTACTCGGGAGCGGGGCATTTCGCGGGCGTTTTCGTGGTGCTGGTGGCGCTCTGGGCGGCGGTGCAGGGCTGCCGGAAGAATGGCCCCTTCACGGCGGAGGAACGGCGCTGGGTGCACTTCTGGCTGGTGGCGGCGGGGCTCTCGCTGCTGTTCGCGTGGGGGCGGCACGCGCCGTTCTACCATCTCATTTACGCGCTGCCGTACTTCAACACCATCCGCAACCCGGTGAAGTTCCTCCATCCCTTCAACGTCGCGCTCGTCATCCTGTTCGGGTACGGCCTGCAGGCGCTGTGGCGGACTGCGGTCGAGGGCCGCGCCGCGCGGGCGGGCGGCCTCGTGGCGGCGGTGAAGGCGTGGTGGGCGGCGGCGGCGAGGGCGGATCGCCGCTGGGCCGCGGGCCTGCTGATCGCGCTCGGCCTTGCGGCGCTGGCGTGGCTCATCCACGCCTCGGGCCGGGGCGCGCTGGTGCAGCAGCTCGGTCGCGAGGGTTTCGCGCCGGCGGAGGCGATGGAGATCGCCGGATTCGCGAACCGCGAGCTGGGCCTGTTCGTGCTTGTGCTGGCGGTGAGTGTGGTCCTGTTCCTCGCGCTGGCCTCGGGCCTTCTCGCCGGTGCGCGGGCGCGCTGGGCGGCCATCGCCGTGGGCACGCTGGTCGCGCTCGACCTCGCCCGGGCGAACGTGCCGTGGATCATCCATTACGACTGGAAGGAGAAGTACGCGACCAACGCGCTCCTCGACGCCCTGCGGATGGAGCCGTGGACCGGACGTGTGACCGGCCAGCTTCCCTTCGCCCTCCCGGGCGAGGCGGGCCAGGCGCAGGCCATGCTGGGCAACGTGTACGGCGTGGAGTGGCTCCAGCACCAGTTCCGCTTCTTCGACATCCAGGCGCTCGACATCGTGGTGCTGGCGCGCACGCCGCAGGAGATCGAGGACTACCGCGGCGCGCTGCGGGCGAACCCGCTGCGCGAATGGGAACTCACCAATACCCGCTGGCTCATCACCCTTGCCGGCATGGTCGAGGCGATGAACACGCAGCTCGATCCGGTGCGCAAGCCCTTCCGCCTCGCGCTGCCGTTCGAGCTGGGCCAGGACCGCGCGGGCGGGCCGATCATGCTGCGGACGAATGCCGCCGGACCGTTCGCGCTGGTCGAGTACATGGCCGCGCTGCCCCGGGTGAAGCTCTTCCACCAGTGGCGCGCCGGGGTGCCGGACGCGGACGTGCTGCGGCTGCTGGCCGACACGAACTTCAACGCCCATGCCGAGGTTCTCGTCGCCGACTCCGTTGCTGCGCCCGCGGGCGGCACGAACGCCGCCGGCAGCGTGGCGGTGAAGCACTACGATCCGCGGCGTTGGGCCGTGACCGTCGAGACCTCCGCGCCGGCCGTGCTGTTGCTCAACGATGACTTCGATCCCAAGTGGAAGGTGCGCGTGGACGGCGTGGGGCAGCCGCTGCTGCGCTGCAACTTCCTCATGCGCGGCGTCGCGGTGCCCGCCGGCCGGCATGAGGTCGAGTTCACCTTCGAGCCGGAGAACACGAGCCTGTGGCTGACCTTCGCCGCGCTGGGTGGCGGGATGACGCTGCTGGCGTTCGGCGTCGCCGGCCTGCGTCCGCGCGGCCCGGCGGGATCATGAGGCGGCTGCTCGCGTTCGCGCTCGTCGTCGCGGCCGGCGCTGCCGGGGCGGGGGAGTGGCGGCTCTGGCGCGGCACGCGCCTCGAACTGCTGTCTGACGTTCCGGAGGCCGAGGCGGTCGGATGGCTGCGGACGCTGGAGGGCTTCGTGGCGACGGTGGGCGGCGGGCCAGTCCGCGAGGTGAACGCCGTCGCCCGCACGCCGGTGTACCTTTTCGCGCACGAGACGGACTACCGGACCTTCACGCCCATCCGGCGTGGCCGGCGCGTGGAGTGGAGCGCGTTCCTCGTGACGGACGGTTACTCGCGGGCCATCGCCGCGCCGCGCCGGAGCACGGCGGGCGACACCCGCCACATGCTCCTGCACGAGGCGACGCACTTGCTGCAGGCGGGCCGCGGGCGCGCGTACCCGCCGTGGGTGCAGGAAGGCGAGGCGGAGTACGGCGCGAGCTTCACGAACGAGGCGTCCGGAGGTTTCGCGGTCGGCCTGCCGCTTCCGCGCCACCTCGCGCTGCTCCGCCGCGACGGCTTCCGTCCGCTGCGGCTGCTGCTCGGCCGCGAGGGCGACGGCCCGGACCTCGAAAGCCGCTACCAGGACCACCTGTTCTACGCGTCTTCCTGGCTGCTCTTTTCGATGCTGAACGCGGACCCGGAGCTGCGCGGCCGCTTCGCGGACTACGCGGCGGCCTGGGACGCCACCACCAACCGCGTCGCGGCCTTCGAGTCCGCCTTCGGCCTGCCGCTGGCCGCCGCCGAGGCCCGCCTCGGCACCCTCCTTGCCACCAACGCCTGGCCGCATGGCGTCGTGACCAACCCACCCGCTCCGCCGGCGACGCCCGAACCGCAGCCCCTCACGCTGGCCGAGATGGAATGGCGCTTCGGCCACCTGCTGCGGCTGGGCGACCGCGTCGAGTCCGCCGAGCCGTACCTGCTGCGCGCCATCCGCGCCGACCCGCGCGATCCCCGGCCGCATGTCGACCTCGGCCTTGGCTGGCTGGCGCGGAATCTGGGCGACGCGGCGCGCACGAACCTCCAGGCGGCCATGCGCCTCGGCACGGACAATTCGCTCGCCGAGGTTTCCCTGATCCTCCTCGGGCTCGAGGAGCTGCGCCTCCGGCTCAAGCCGGGGCAGCGGCCGGACATCGCGCGCCTGCGGCACTGGCGCGACCAGCTCGAGGAGGTGCTCGCGGTGGACCCGGACCTCGCGCTGGCGCACCGCGTACTGGCCCAGGTGCTGTTCGCCGAGGACGCGGAGTCGGAGGAGGCCCTGGCGCACGCGGAGCGCGCCGCCGCGCTGGAGCCGCAGAACTTCGTGAACCAGCTCGAGGTCGCCCACCTCACCGCCGGCATCTTGCGGGACTTCGCCGGGGCGCGAGCGATCATCGCCCGGGTCATGGCCTCGACCGCGCCGCCGCGCGTGAAGCAGCAGGCGCAGGACGTGGCCCGGGACGTGGACGATTTCGAGAAGTTCGTCCGCGGCGCGGAGCGCGTGACGGAGTACCGCGAGGAGCAGAAGAAGCGCCGGCAGCGGCGGTGAGGGCGGCCTCCCCCTCCGCCTCACCCCTTCACCCGCTGCTTTGCCAGCACGGCGGCGCCGTAAATGCCGGCGTCGTCGCCAAGCTTCGACGCCATGATCTCCACGCCCTTGTCCGTGCCGGGCATGGCGTAGTCGCGTGCGGTCTCGATGATGATGGCCATCATCTCGTCGCCGAGGGCCTCGATCACGCCGCCGCCGAGGACGACATGCTGCGGGTTCAGCAGGTTGATGAGGTTGCCGATGGCGATGCCAGTGTACTCGGCGGCGTCCTCCACGATCTTGTCGGTCAGCTTGTCGCCCTTGCGGATGGCCTTGCGGAGATCGCCGCTGCGCATTTCCGCGAGGTCGTTGCCGAGCATCTCGGTGAGCACGGTCTTCTCTCCGTCCTTCACCGCCTGCTGGATCCGGCGGAAGATGGCCGACCGGCTGGCCAGCGCCTCGAAGCAGCCCTTGTTGCCGCAGCCGCACTTGGGGCCGTCCACGTCCAGCACCATGTGGCCGAGCTCGCCCGCGGTGCGGTTGAAGCCGGTGTAGAGCCGGCCGTCGAGGATCAGCCCGCCGCCGATGCCGGTGCCGAGGAAGATGCCGACCAGGTTCCGGGGCCGGCCGTCGAGCTCGACCATGTGGACGCCGAGCGTGGCGACGTTGCAGTCATTCTCGGCGAAGACCGGCACGCCCAGCTCCTTCTCGAGGGCTTTCCGCAGGGGCACGTCCTTCCAGCCGGCGAGGTTGGGCGCGAAAATCACCCGTCCCTCGTCCGACTCCACCGCTCCCGGCGCCCCGATGCCGACGGCGGCCACCTGCTTCAACTCGCAGTCGGCCTCGTCCACGGCGTCCTGCACCGCCCGGGCCACGCGCTCGATGACCGCCTCGGGCCCGCGTTCGCCCTTGGTGCTGAGCTTGACCTTGGCGACGAGCTTGAACTGCGGCGTGAACACGCCGGCGAGGATCTTGGTGCCGCCGAGGTCCACGCCGATGTAGAGCGGTGATTTGGGCGGCGCGTCAGCCATTTGAAAGCCGCTTCATTCACGAAGCCTGCCGCCGGGTCAAACCGATTGTCCGCGCCGCCGCAAAAAGTCACGGAGCCGCGGTGGCCGGGGGAAAATGCAGCACCAGCGTGACCGGCGTGCCGGGCGGCGGGAGCGCCACGGCGCGGGGGAAGTGCGCGTCGTCGTCCGCCGCCTCGGGGCCCGGGTTGTTCAGCAGCGCCACGGGGTCGTGAATGAGCGCGATGACCGAGCCCTCGTAATGCGCCGCAAAGCCCTCCGCCGTCAGGAACGAGCCGGTGTAGAGCCAGTTCGTGACGGTGAAAGGGGCGATGGTGCGCCGTGCCTCGTCCGGCCGCCGCTCAATCAGGGCGTGCAGTGGCGCGGAGACGGGGCCGGACACATTGGTCCACACGGCCTCGGCGCGGACGGCATTGGCCGGCGTCAGGGCGGCATTGGTGACGGCCTGGGGGCCGGCCGGCCGGATGTTCAGCAGCAGCGCCGCGGCGTGCAGGTCCAGCGGCCCGGCCGCGGTGCGCAGGAGGCTTTCGTGCGTCTTGCCTGTCTCATGCACGAGCACGTACTCGATCACGCCGCAGGTCTGGTTGACCACCGCGGGCAGCGTCGCGGTGCGGGCCTGGGCGTCCACGGTCACGAGGCCGAGGCGGAGGCGGCCGTCGGGGAGCCGTTCGGGACGGCTGACGCCGGGCTGGTCCGCGAGCAGGAGGGCCGGGACGGCCATCAGGCCAGGCCAGACGCGACGCATGGTTCAGCCCGTCACGCGACGCAGCGCCTCCGCGACGTTCAGGAAGGCGCACGCCGCCGGGCCATCCGGCTGGCCCGCGACCACCGGCACGCCGGCATCGCCGCCCGCGCGGATCTCCGTAAAGATCGGAATTTCGCCGAGGAACGGGACTTGCTGGCGCTCCGCCTCGGCCGCGCCGCCGCCGTGGCCGAAGATCTCGACGCGCGACCCGTCGGGCGCGGTGAAGAAGCTCATGTTCTCGACGATGCCGAGGATGGGCACATGGACGCGGCGGAACATGGCGATCCCCTTGCGCACCACGCCCAGCGAGGCCTCCTGGGGTGTGGTGACGATGATGCCGCCGTCCAGCGGCACGGCCTGGCAGAGCGAAAGCTGGGCGTCGCCCGTGCCGGGCGGCAGGTCCACCAGCACAAGGTCCAGGCCGCGCCAGTCCACCTGGTGGAGGAACTGCTGGATGGTCTTCTGGATCATCGGCCCCCGCCAGATCACGGGCTGCTCGTCATCCACGAGGAAGCCGATGCTCATGAGCTTCACGCCGTGGCGCTCGGGCGGCACAAGCAGCTCCTGCTCGTTCACCGTGGGCCGCTCGTGACAGCCCATCATGAGGGGGATGCTCGGGCCGTAGATGTCGCAGTCGAGCAGCCCGGTGCGGAGGCCGAGGCGGGCGAAGGCGCAGGCGAGGTTCACCGCGGTGGTGGACTTGCCCACGCCGCCCTTGCCGCTGGCCACGGCGACCACGCGCCCCGCGCCGGCCACGCGGCTCTGCGCCGCCCACGGGC
>JBJXFY010000026.1:0-3610 GCA_046155815.1 Limisphaerales bacterium
CGTTCGCCGCAAAACAGTTCAGGTTGTCGCGGTCCTCCGTCCCGGACATCCACCTGGCCCACGACAGGGCCTGCGGCCCCGTCAAATCAATGACGTTCCGCGGCCCCTTGAAATCGTTCACCTTGAGCCGCAGCCGGCGCACCATGCCGGCGCACCAGTCGGGCGCCTGCGCGCTCGAGATGGTCGAGAGGTTGAACGTGACCCGCACCAGCAGCCCGCTCAGGCGGCGCTGCTCCTGCTTGATGCGGAAGGTGTGCGTGCGCGGCTGCGTCGCGTCCAGCCCGGAAGGCTGGCTGGACTGCAGGAAGTCCGTCAAAGGTCGGAAGACACCCATAAGGTCGGAGTGAGTTGGGGCTGCGGTTGAAGGCCCGGCGGCTCAGGCGCCGTAGATGAACTTGCGGACCGGCTCGATCCGCTGGATCACGAAGATGGCGAGGGCGGTGACGAGGACGGCCTTGACGTAGGGATTTTTCAGGATGCCCATGGAAGACACGGCGGCCGGGGAAACTGGCGCCGCAAGGTTGAACATGGCACGGGGCGCTTCCGACCAGCCTCTGACAGGAGGCCCGAGAGGGACCGCTACGCCGCGGGTTCGCCGCCACGGGTAACAGCATGGACATTGCATGTCCACTCCCCTTTTGCTACGTCCGGGCCGTGCCCGACGATCCCAACCCGCCGGCCGCGCCGCCGGCCGATCCCCCCGACACCGCCGCAGCCGTCGCCGCCGGTGACGCCGACGAAACCGACGCCGCGGAGATTGTCCGCCTGCAGGCCGCCCTCGATGCGGAGCGGGGCAGCCGGAAGAAAGACCAGACGCGCGTCGCCGAGCTGGAGGACGAGATCCACCGGCTGAAGGCCGTGCTCAAACCGGCCGCGCCCAAGCCGGCCGCCGTGGACGAGGACTGGTTCGAGCAGCTCGGCAGGATGTGAGGCCCCTGCACAGTCTATGGGCGAAGATCAAGACCTGGCGCCAGGCGCGGGCGCAACGGCGGTTCCGCCGGCAGCTCCTGCAGTCCTACCTCCGGGCCAGCCGGCGCAAGAAGCTTCTCGACCGGGCGGTGGCTTTCCTCCTGGAGCGCGAGAAAAGGCCGTCGCCGCCGTCCGGCTCAAGTCCGACAAGACGCTGGTTACGCGCCTCAAGAAGGCTGGCGTCCCGGTGCCTCCCGAACTCGCTGCCCGGGTGGCTGCAGGCGCGAAGGTCCGCCCTGCACCGGTCCCGCGTCCGCTGCCAAAGGCGGCTGATGCTGTGGGGCCTGAGCCAGGCGCTCCTGCAGGCGCTGAAGCCCAAGTCGTCCCGTGGGCCGGGGACACGCTGAAGCCGCTCTTCGAGCAGGTCATCCCCGCGCTGGAGAAGAGCGACGTGGCCAGCCTGGTGAAGCGCGCCTCGGCCATTGACGAGGCGATCGGCAAGGAGGTTGCGCGCGACGCCTGGTGGAACCCGGCCGCGAAGGCGGGCGTCATCGCCAGCGGCCCGGCGTGCGCGGCCGAGATCCTGAACTCGTTGGGCGTCGGTCAGGAGAAGGCGCATTGGGTCGCGTTCCTGGTGGCGAGCGGGAGCATTTACGCCGGGCGTCAACTGCTCGTCGCGAAGCTCGCCGAGCTCGAGGGCAAGCTGGCGAAGGCGAAGAAGGTGGAAGCTAAGGAGGGCGCGTGAAAAAAGGCGGGTTCCTATCTGGCAGGAAGTCCGTTCCTCGAAAAACCTCCCTCGTCCTGCCGCCTGAGATCATCGCGAGGATACGGCACCTCGCGGAGACAAGGGGCGAACCCGTCACGGCGATCATGCGGCAGGCTATCCGGGCCGGCCTGAAGATCCCGTGAACTTCGCCGGCGCCGGCGCCGGCCCGCACGGAATGAATGAACTCCTGTATTGCCTGGCCGGCCTGGCGGGCGGGTTCGTCCCGGCGGTTTGGTTGTGCAAGCGGTACGTCAGCCATCTCCTTGCCGGGCTCAGGGACATCGATCCGCTCTCCGTGCCCGGCCTGCAGGTCGAGATTTTGGAGCGTCAGCCCGACGGCATCGTGGTCCGGGTTTCGTTCCGCAAATGAACTTCGCCGGCGCCCGCACCTGCACGCTGGCCGCGGGCGTGAGCGGCAGCGGCAAGACCACCTTCGCGCTGAAGGCCCTCGTCAACGGCGCGTACACCTGCCGCTTCATCGTCGATCCCGAGGGCGAGTACGCCGTCCGGCTCCGCCTGCGGCCGGCTGCCACGACGGAAGCGTGTGAGAACGCCCTCGCCTCCCGCTGGGTCATCTTCGATCCGGGCCTGTTGTGGCCCGGGCGGTATGACGAGGCCTTCGCCTGGTTCTGCGGGTACGCCCTCGAGACCAGCAACCGCGGCGCCGGCCGCAAGATACTGATGGTGGACGAAGTCTGGCGCTACTGCGATCCCCACCGTTTGCCCGCGGAGCTGGCGACGTGCATCCAGACGGGCCGCCGCTACGGCCTTGACGTGATGTTCGCCACGCAGCGGCCCAACCGGCTGAACGAGGCCATCACGAACGAAGTCACTGAACTCGTCTGCTTCCGCCTGCAGGGCAGCAACGCGCTGCGCGTGGTGAGTGACATGGGAGTGAATGAGGCGGAAGTGAGTGCCCTTGTGCCCGGCGCCTACGTCGCCCGCAACCTCGTCACCGGCGGCGAGCTGCGCGGCCGGGTGTTCTAGAGCACCGTCACCGTCACGGTGGCCGGCAGCAGGCCCGTGAAGTCGTTGCGGTCCGTCGTCAGCAGCTCCGTGGCCTTCTCGCGCCGGGCCGCGGTGGCGTGCAGATGGTCGTAGATGCGGCCGCCCGTGACGCCGAGCGATTTCGCCTCGTCCAGCGCGGCCAGCACCTCCGGCCCGTCCAGCTCCACCACGCGCAGCTTCGCGGCGTAGGCCCGCGCGAGCGCGGCGGCGGCGTCCGGCCCCACCTTGTACCGCTGCCCGTCGCGCTCCATCCACCCTCCGGTCAGCGTCGAAAAAAGTTCCGCCAGCGCGTGCGCCCGCGTCACTCCGCCCGGCAGCCTGCCGCGCAGCTCCGGCCGCGTGGTGGCCGCCACCAGCGCGCTGGTGTCCCAGAAAATCACGTCGGCCATGTGTTCAACGGCGCTGGGCGTGGATCGCCCGGCGGATGCTGTCATGGTCCAGGCCGACGTGGTCCAGGTTCGGCAGCCCGTCCTTGCCGATCCGCGGCTTGACCAGCAGCGGCTCGGGCGTTTTCGCCGGCTCGAGGCGGGTGAAGGCCGCGCCACCGTCCTGCTCGCGCCATTCGATGCGCGTCCCGGCGCGGAGGCGCAGGGCGCGGCGCAGCGGCTTGGGCAGCGTGGTCTGCCCCTTGCTGGTGATCGTGCTCGTCATGGCCGGGCCTGGTTGCGGGGGCCGGACTTGAACCGGCGACCTTGACCTTATGAGGGTCACGCGCTGCCAACTGCGCTACCCCGCGACCACGGCTGCGTAAGGATTCCTTGCGGACAAGCGCCTGTCAAAACCCCTTTTGGGCCGCCCCGCCAGGCGCCGGATTAGCCAGGTGACGGGCGTTCCGGCCGGAACCGGGGTTCCAAGGACGAACCGGGATGCCCCGCGCCGCGCCGGAAATGGCCCGCCCCGCTGCTTTTCGGCGCGGATAGGGTCAAG